>NZ_JBHLZP010000026.1:0-32538 GCF_042429965.1 Actinoallomurus acaciae | reverse complement strand
CTCGGCTCCGGTCCCGAACCGGACGGCCGCCCGCCACACCAGCGCCGGGTCACCGGTCGGGTCGGCCGCCGCGAGCAGCAGCAGCGCGCGGGTCCGGTGCGGGAGGGCGGCCACGCGCCGCTGGAAGCTCTCCTCGATGCTGCCCGCGAGCGGTACCGGGCCGGGCAGCCCGAACCCGCCCGCCACCTCCGGGAGTGTCAGTCCGCGCGGCAGTTCGGTCAGGGCCAGCGGGTTGCCGCGCGTCTCGGCCACGATCTGGTCGCGCACCCGCGTGTCGATCGGCCCGCCCAGCACCGTGGCCAGCAACGTGCGGGCGTCGGCGTCCGGCAGCCCCTCGACGGGCAGCTTCGGTATCCCGGCCAGGTCACCGCTCGGCGTACGGGCCGCGAAGATCAGGCCCACCGACTCCGTCCCCAGCCGGCGGGCCACGAACGCGAGGACCTGCGCCGACGCGCTGTCGAGCCACTGCCGGTCATCGACCAGGCAGATCAGCGGCTGTTCGTCGGCGACCTGGGACAGCAGGCTGAGGACGGCGAGACCGACCAGGAACCGGTCCGGCGCCGGCCCGGCGCTCATCCCGAACGTGGTCCGCAGCGCGTCACGCTGCGGCGCCGGAAGCGCGTCGACCCGCTCCAGCATCAGGACGCAGAACTGGTGCAACCCGGCGAACGCCAGCTCCATCTCCGACTGCACGCCCGCGACGCGCGTCACCCGGCAGCCCGGCGCATGCTCCGCCACGTGGTCCAGCAGCGCCGTCTTGCCCACCCCGGGCTCGCCGTGCACGACCAGCGCCCGGCTCTCTCCCGAGCGCACGGCCTCGACGAGCCGGCCGAGCACCCCGCACTCGGCACCGCGACCGGTCAGCTCTGCCGAACGCCTCCGTACGGGCAGATCTCCGGGCCCCCACACGGCGCTCACTTTATTGGCCTTGGCCCGAATGACCGGTCGCACTACCCACCGGTGGCCAGCCACCGGGGGATACGGCCGCGCGTCGATCGGCCACAGGCTTCGGGTAGTCCGAGAGTGACGGCCCGCAACGGGGCCCGCGCCCGATCATGGAGTGACACACCGATGACCACCGTCCATCACTGTTATGCGACCGTCCAGGGACGGCGCCTGTTCTACCGGGAGGCGGGGCCGGCCGACGCCCCGGTCCTCGTACTGCTGCAC
Organism: Actinoallomurus acaciae; assembly: GCF_042429965.1. NCBI lineage: Bacteria > Bacillati > Actinomycetota > Actinomycetes > Streptosporangiales > Thermomonosporaceae > Actinoallomurus > Actinoallomurus acaciae. Next base: position 31,368 of record NZ_JBHLZP010000026.1, on the reverse strand, counting down.
GGCTTCCCGACCAGCTCGTTCATGTTCCGCGGCCTGATCCCGGCGCTCGCCGACCGCTACCACGTGATCGCGCCCGACCACCTGGGGTTCGGCCTGTCGGACGCGCCCGCGGCAGAGGAGTTCGACTACACCTTCGACGCGCTCACCGACCTGACGGCCGGCCTGCTCGCCCACCTGGGCGTCACCCGCTACGCGATGTACGTCCAGGACTACGGGGCGCCGATCGGCTGGCGCCTGGCGCTTCGCGACCCCGAGGCGATCACAGCGATCGTCAGCCAGAACGGCAACGGCTACGACGCCGGCTTCGTCGAGGACTTCTGGCGCACCGTGTGGGCGTACCAGGCCGAGCAGACCGCGGAGACCGAGGCGGCGATCCGCCAGGCGCTCACGCTGGACGTCACCCGCTGGCAGTACGTGACCGGTGTCGCCGACGAGACGCTCGTCAGCCCCGACACCTGGCACCACGACTACGCCCTGCTCTCCCGGCCGGGCAACGACCGCGTCCAGCTCGCGCTGTTCCTCGACTACGCCACGAACCCCCCGCTCTACCCCGGCCTGCACGAGTACTTCCGCCGGACGCAGGTACCGATGCTCGCCGTGTGGGGTGAGGGCGATGAGATCTTCGGCCCGGACGGCGCACGTGCCTTCGCCGAGGACCTGCCGGATGCCGAGATCCACCTGCTCCCGGGCGGCCACTTCCTGCTGGAGAGCGCGCTCGACCAGGTCGCCGAGCTGATCCGGGACTTCCTCGGCAGGACAGTGGCGTGAGCGGCCCGCTGTACGAGCAGAGCGTGCTGGTCGTCGGGCGGGCCGGCGGGATCGCCCGCGCCGTCGTCCTCGCGGCACGCGACGCGGGAGCACGCGTCGTCGCCGCCGGCCGCGACCGCGAGACCCTTGCCGAGGTGTACGCCGGTGAGCCCGCGATCCGCACGGACCATGTCGACCTCACCGACGAGGACTCCATCGCGGCTCTCGGCGAACGGCTCGGCACCGTCGACCACGTGATCTCGACCGCGTCCGCACGCGCACGGGGACGCGTCGCCGACCTGGATCGCGACGCGCTCAGGCGGTCCTTCGACACCAAGGTGATCGGCCCGCTCATGCTCGCCAAACACCTGGCGCCCCGCATGGCCGCCGACGGGTCGATCGTGCTCTTCTCCGGCGTCGCCGCGACGAAGATCACGGTCGGGACGCTCGGCGTCGCCATCACCAACGGCGCCGCCGACGTGCTGGCACGCTCGCTGGCCCTGGAACTGGCGCCGATCCGGGTCAACGCCGTCTCGCCGGGCGTGATCGACACCGGCGCGTGGGACGCGCTCGGCGAGGACGGCAAGGCCGCGTACTTCGCCGACCTGAGCGCCCGGAACCCGGCCCGCCGCATCGGTACGGTCCACGACGTCGCCAACGCGGTTCTCTTCGCTCTGACCAGCACCTTCCTCACCGGCCAGACGCTGCACATCGACGGCGGCGAGCCACTGACCTGACCGCCTCCGCGCGGGGAGATCGACGACCGACGGGCGGGGCATGGGATGGCCGCTCTTCGAGCCCTTGAGTGCCTGGTGGAGGCCCGGCCGGTGACGGCGGTGGCCGCGTCGCACATGTCGCAGCCGGCACTGTCCCATCAGATCTCCGCGCTGGAACGTGAGCTGGGCACGGCGGTGGTGGCACGCCTGTTCCCGTTCAGCCTGCGTCAGCGTCACCGACATCAGCCGGGCGGGATGTTGTAGAACAGCCGGAACACGTTGGCCGGGTCGTAGGCCTTCTTGACCTCGGCAAGGCGCCGGTAGAGCTCCGGCCCGTACGCCTCCTCGACGCCGTCGGCGGTCGTCGCCTCGTCGGCGGAGAGGAAGTTGATCATCTTTCTCTCCGCCGACCAGGGTCGCAGGACGTCAACGACCCGCGCCAGCCGCGCCCTCAGTGAGATCGCCTGGTCGGGGGCGCCCACGCCGAAGGCGAACACCACGAACGGCAGCCCACGCGTGGACACGGCGTTCGGCACGGCGGGCGGGCGGTCGAACGCGCCTCCCAGCGACCGGATCTCCACCGCCGCCAGCGCGCACCCGGAGTCCGGCCCCACCACCTCGACCAGCGCGTCGATTGCTTCGGCCGGCAGCTCACGCAACATCGTCGTACGGTCCCAGTACGGGAGTGGGTCCACCGGGTCGGCGTGGATCTCGCCGATCGCGCGGAAGGGCTTGTCGGACAGGGTGTCCAGCAGTACGGGCCCGAGCGCCCTGAGGGGCGCGACAAGCCGCTCGGCGTCGGCCGCCGGGCCGAGATGGGCGACGCGTACGTGCACGGTGAACGCCCCGCGCAGTGGCTCCGGGAGCGCGGGGTCAGGCGGTAGCCGCAGCACCGAGACGGACGATGTCATCTCCTCAGGCAGGTCGCTCACCCAGGTGCGCCAGGCGTGCAGCACCTCGGCGGTCCGCTCGCCCGGGAAGTAGAGGCCGCCGCCGTAGAAGCGGGTGACCGGGAACAGGTCGAGCTCCAGGCTGGTCACGACGGCGAAGTTCCCCTTGCCCCCGCGCAACGCCCAGAACAGGTCCGGCTCGTTGCCGGCGTCCACGGTGAGCATCTCGCCGTTCGCCGTGACGACCTCCAGGGACCGTACGTGGTCGGCGGCGAACCCTCGGCTCCGCCCCAGAACCGGGCTCTGCCCGCCGCCCAGGACGTAGCCCGCCACCCCGACGCCGGGGGCCGAGCCGCACAGTGGCGCGAGTCCCTCTCGCGCGGCGGCGTCGACCACCTCCTGCCAGAGGGCACCGGCCTCGACGCGGACCGTCTGCCGCTCCGCGTCCACGGTCACGCCCTTCATCCGGCGCGTGGTGACGAGTACGGCGCCGTCCGCGGGGAGCGGGATCTGATGCCCGGTGGTCTTCACCGCGACCGCGAGCCCCCGCTCCGCGGCGAACGTCACGGCGGCGGCGACGTCCTTCTCCGAGGCCGCGGCCACGACGACGGCGGGCCGCAGGGAGAGACTCAGGTTGTAGGTGGCGCACTCCTCCGCATACCCGTCCTCGCTGGGCAGCATGACCGCGCCCTCGACCCTGGCGGCGAGCCACGCGACATCGTCCCGCGCTAGTGCATTCGTGTAAATGTTGCCAACATCAGACATATGAAATGAATTTATCCGAGGAAATAGCATGAAAGGCGATGTTCTGCCGACGCTGGCTAAAGGTGCAGAATTAACGGCACTTTCCGGCGGGGCGGCGCGCTCGTCGGCCAGGCCGACGCCGTGGCTCGGTGAGGGCCTGCCAGGCCCGCCAGAACGCGTTTTGGACGAAGGGTGAAGCGAGGCCGAGCCCAGGTGGCGCGGTCGCGTATTCCTCCGTCAGCGATAGCCCTCGGCGGCGAGCGCCGAACGCAGTTTCCTCCGTGCGTCGAAGACCACCTTGTAGACGGTGTTCCGGTGCACGTTCCGCCGGCTGCCGAGCGCGGCCGGGGAAGCGCCGTCGAGCGCGGTGGCCAGCAACGTCGTCCGCTGCCGCTCGGTCAGGGCGGTGTCCACCACCCGTGCCACGGCGGTGAGCAGGTCACGAACCTCCACAACGATCTCCGGCTGGAGGTCACGTGCGGCCGGCTCGTCACGCCGGTCCATCGCCTCCAGCGACGTGACCGGCCTGCGCCAGAAGTGCCTGCTGACCTTGCCCGCCACCTCGTTGAGCACGAACCGGTGAGCCCACGTCGTGAACCTCGCGTCACCGCGGAACCCGGATGCCTTCCGGAGGATCGCGACGACCGCGTCGGCGGTGGCCTGGGAGGCGATGTCGTCGATCTCCGGGCCACGGACGCCCAGGGTGTGGCCGAGCCGGCACGCCTCCGCGCGCGCCGGCCCCAGCAGCAGCCTGTAGAGGCTGGCGACCGTACGCTCCCGTTCGGGCCCGGTCGCGGTCAGTCCCCGCACCCAGGCGTCGTCCTCATCCGCCGTCTCGGCGTCGCGCGTCGCCTTCGCGCCGACCAGGACCGGTGACGCGAGCGGGGTGTTCCGCGCCGCTACCCGCATCTCTGCCCGTCCGGACCGGTGCGGGCACGACCCTTGCTCCCGCCGTCCTGGCCCGTCTGCATGCGGTGACTCCTTCGTGATCGTGGATTGCGCCGCCGGTCCCTCGCGACGAGGACACGGACCACGACGTATGCCGCCCGACCGCGCTGCCGAATCGGGCCTGTTCACCGTAAGTGGTGCCCATCTCGCCCGGCTACGTCCATTAGGCCCGGCATCTCGGCTCCAAAGTTCAATCACGCCGGCGGATCTTCGCCAGGAACCCCCGGCGAGGAGTGCGGCGTGTCGCAGCTGGACTGGGCCGTTCGGGCATTCACGAAACCTTGGTGTCACCAGGATCAGCGCCGACGATGAGGACCTTGCCCGCCGTCCCGGTCATTCGCTCCGGACGGAGGCTCGACGACGGCGACGCTCACGCATCGCCGGTCTTCCTCAGGGATGAGGTTCCCTCGCGCGTCGTAGGAGCTCAGTGAGGAGGTTTGCCAGGAGACGTTCGGGCCTACGAGCGTATGCCGGTCAGGCGTCGCTCCGGCCGGGGATCCGGTCGCCCGCCCGGGGGGAAGGACCTCCTCGAGGCGCCGCCGGAGCGTGGCGTCGAGGACCGGCAGCTTCTCGTGCAGCTCGCGCAGGCTCTCGGCGAAGCCGGCGCGGTGAGCGTCGGCGGGGCCGGTGTTCTCCGTGGCCCAGCGCACGAGGATCCCGGCGACCACGTTTCCGCTCAGCCGGAGGGCGGCCTCTCCTCTCCGATGGCCCCGCCGCCATCGCTCCAGCGCGTCGGCGAGGTGGGTCCCGGGGACCGGCAGGACGCCCTCGGCGTACTGGCGCAGTGCCTCCGGCTCCGGCAGAACATAGGTCATCGGACGTTCGCCCACCTCGCGTTCCACGCTTCGGGCGGTCCCTGGGGCCCGGTTTTTCACGGTGAGCTTCACCGTGGTGCGGTAGGTGTACACACGGTCGAAGTCGCGTTGAGTCTGTTCGCTGCCGCCGTCGTACGCGGCCGCGTGGACGAACACCGACGGCCCCAGGGACCCGGTGATGCGCAGAGGGCCGGTCGGCGCGTCTGCGGTGTACGTGCCGTTGAGGATCTCCGGCAGTCTTTCGTGCGGGCCCGCCGTCCCGGTGAACGCGCCGGCCCCGCCGGTCAGCTCGCCGACGGCGTCCGCGAGGACGCCGTCGGCGAAGTAACGGACCGCACGCGAGAGGATCCCGGGTGGTGTCAGGACGGTCCCGGTGGACGCCACGGGAGACCTCGCCGCGTCTTCTGGCCGGCGCTCGTGGCGAACCTCCCGCTCGCCCATGGCCGGCTCGGCGGCGCTCGCTCGCTCGATCACGGCGTCGAGTGCGCGTTCCGCGCCGTCGGCACCGCCGTCCGGGTCCTCGCCGAGGTCGGTGATCGGCACGGCGGCCGGTGGGCGGGAGAGCGGGTCGAAGGTGTGGATCCCCCCGCTCTCGTCGGCCCAGTGGGACCGGACGGTCCCGTCCGGCCGCGTGACGTCCAGCCGTACGGGCGCGCCGAGCTCGTACGCGACGTCGCGCGCCAGACGCACCGGGTCCAGCGCGAACATCGCCGCCTCCGGCGGCAGCTCCGCCGGGCCGCCGTCCTCGTTGTCCCAGCGCATCCCGTGCACCCGGTTGACCTCGTTGACGATCGCGGTGATCTCGTCCTCGACCGGACGGCGCAGATCGCCGGTCAGGTCGTCGTCGTCGCGGCTGAGCCGGTCCCGGTAGAGCCCGAGCGAGGCGGGCGTGGCGAGGCCCGGCTCCAGTACGCGCGCCTCCCGCAGGTCGGTGAGCATGGTGGCCACCGCCCACCGGAGCATCCTGCGGTAGTGCCGGACCGTCGCGTCCGGTCCGACCGTGAGCACCAGCGGGCGACCGGCGCCGATCCGCTCGCGGATCTCGGTGACGACGGCCAGGTGGGCGCGGGAGGCGGGGTGGCGGTGCCGTGCGGCGGTCCCGAGGAGTGTGTGGACGTCGAACGTCGGCGCTGTGGCCAGGCCGGCCCAGGCCCGTCGGTCCACGCGTTCCCTCAGCCCCGCCTCGGCCTCGCGCCGGCCCTTCGCCTGGTCGGCGAGCAGTTGCCGGTACTGGGCCTCGAACATCTCCACGTACACGTCGCCGGTGACCGGGGCGCTTCGGACCGGACCGCCCTCGTCGTGGTCCCGGCGCATCAGATGCCGGTGGACCTTCTGGCCCTCCAGCCGGAACCTCCCGCGCATCCGGATCAGCAACGTCGGGCCGATCTCCTTGGCGTGCTGCTCGCGGCGGTAGTTCTCGGTGCCTGAGCTGTTCTGGCCCACGGAGGTGACCCGGCTGCCCGCGTTGCCGGTCCCCCAGTTCTCGTCGGGCCGCTGGGGCAGCGTCGTCGCGTGGGAGGCGGACGGTGAATGGACCGCGTCGGTGCCGTTGACGGCGTACTCCGCCGTGGCCCGTACGTGGTCGGAGGCGTTGTTGACCGAGGTGCCACTCTGGTGCTTGATGTACCGGCCGGTGCCGGTGCCGCCGTCGGTCATCCGTCCGATGACCTGCGCGTCGAACAGGTCGCCCTGGAGCCAGAGGGCGGCGCGTTCCGTCGAGTTGCCGGGGATGAACAGCTCGTCGGCCAGCTTGTACCGGTCTCCGCCCGTCGCCGCGCGAATGTGGTTGGTCAGATGAGACCTCGACAACAGCACCGGCAGCGACAGGCTCGAACGCGTCTTGGGGTCGTTCGCCCTGGCGCCCAGGGCCTTCTCGTACCAGGCGGGGCCGAACATCGAGCCCAGCATCGTGCGCGAGACGGGGAGCAGGCCGTCGAGCACGACGCCGGTGACGTACGCGTTGCCCGGCAGCTTCGGCAGCGGGACCAGATCGCGGGCCGGCTCCGGGCCACGGATCAGGCCCGCCTCGGCGAGAGCGTGCGGCACCTCCAGGTTCAGCGTGCCGCTCGCGGTGGCCTCGGCCTCCGCGCTGTGGCGCGTCCACTGGTCGAAGCGGGACGTCAGCAGGTTGTTCAGCGCACGCCCCGGCATCTTCAGCCGGCGGACCCGCACCCTCAGCTCGTGGCTGAACCGTACGGCGTAGTGGTCGGCCCAGTCGTAGACGGTCTGCTCGCTGACGGCGCTCTCCGCTCGGGTCGTGCCCCGGTGGTGGCCCTCGGACATCCTGATGTCGACCGGGCCGCCGACATGAGCGTTGCCGTCGTTGAGCTTGGGAAAGACCCACGCTTGCGAACCGTCCCGCGACCGGGCCGTGCTCGTGCCGATGTAGCCGTGGGAGTAGACCTCGATGCCGGTGTTCCACCGGCGGTCGTACACCTCCGGGGCGGAGGTCAGCAGGTCGGTCAGGTTGATCTCGACCACGTCGGCCAGCATCCAGCCGATGGGGTTGACCAGGTAGAGGGAGAACCCCTCCTGGGACAGGACGTCCTCCCACATGGCCTGGTCACGCCCCTCGGCCAGGATCGACTGCAACGCGTCGACGCCGCCCTGCATCCGGCCGATCCGCCGTCCACGGCCGTCCCAGATCCCCGCGTCGGCCGCCAGCAGACCCGGCGCCACGCGGTCGACCACTTCTCTGACGATCTGGAAGGTGGTACGCCCGTCGCTGTACTTCAGCTCGTACACGCCGGAGTGCCCCAGGAACCGGCCGCCCGGATCCTCGCGGGTGAGGTACTCCGGCATCTCCATCAGGTGGTACGGGCGGCGCGGGTTCGCCAGGCGCCGCCCGAACACCGCGTTGAACCGGTCGCGTACCTCCGCTGACGAGATCGGTGTCCCGCCCGCCGTGTGCAGCCCGGCCAGTTGCAGCACGAGCGCGTCACGGTCGGTCGGCGCTCCCGGCCCGAGGTCGGGCACCTCGTCACGCCAGCGGATCAGCGTCCGTGCCACCACGTCGCCACTGAGCCATGACCGGCCGTCGCGCCACCGGTCCAGGGCCTCGGCGAGCCGCTCGTCGGTGAGCCGCCCCCGTCCTTCGGCGTAGGCGACGACGTCGGCGGGCGTCCGGGGGCGCAGGTAGGGGTCGTCCGGGGCGCGCAGCTCCCACCCGAACTCCCGGTTGAAGTCCTGCCTGGCCTGTTCGGTCAGGACCGGGGCCGCACCGGTCGCGTGCACCCGCGTCAGCAGGCGTGCCAGCTCACCGCGGAACCACACGTCCTGCGGCCGGCCCGGGTCTTTCGTCCGCCAGCGCACGAGGATCCTGGCGACCAGGTCACCGCTCATCGGGAGCCGGCCCGTGTGCCAGCGGAGCATCGCGTCCCTGAGCCGGCGATCGGAGATCTCCAGGCGGCCTTCGGCGTACTGGAGCAGCGCCTCCGGCTCTGGCAGCAGGAAGACCAGCGTGCGGCCCTTCACCTCCTCGGTCTCGTTGACGATGCTGCTGGACCAGAGTTTCGTGAGCTTCTCCCGGCGGCTGGCGACCGTGAAGTCCACGGTCGTCTCGAACGCGTACACCCGGTTGAAGTTGAGCTGCAACAGCTCCTTGCCGCCCGTCCGACCGTTCGTCGAGGACCGGTTGCGCTGCCAGTGCCGGTTCGCGTCGGCCTCGGCGTTCAGGTAGACGTCGCCGACGTTGCCACCGGCGGCGACGTCGAGCTGGTCCCAGTTGAGACCGCCGGCCCTGGTGTCGGCCAGCTGGCTCTCCGACAGCCACAGTTTGATCAGGCCGAGCACGAACTTGTCGGTGGTGGCGCCGGTGAACCTGGTCGGGCCCAGCGTGCCCCGGATGTCCACGGCGCCGAACGTGTCGCGGAGGACACCCGGCTCGAACGGCCGGTCGGTGGTGTACTCCCCCCGGAGGATCTCCTTCAGGTGCGCCCGCATCTCGATCGTGCCGGTGAAGGTGTCGCGTTCCGAGGACGCCGTACCGGCCGGGTCGGTCATCCTCCCCAGCGCGGTGACGGCCTCGTCGACGCCGGTCGTGTCGAGGAAGTAGACGACGCCCTGTTCGAGCACCTCGCGCGGCGTCGGGCCCGCTGACACCGGGCCCTCCTCGGTACCCAGCGGCGGCAGGTACGCCCGTGCCGTCTGCGCGGGAACCTCCAGCGGGGCGGGGTCACGCCGGCCCCGGAGGAACCGTCCCTGGTGACCGGAGTGCTGGTACTCGACGGTGATCTCGTAGTCGCTGGTCAGCTCGAACTCGTCCACCGTCCCCGGGTACTCCAGCAGCTCGGGGCGGTTGTTGAGGAGGTTCAGCGAGTCGGCGGCGCCCCTGATCCGCTGCCACTCCACACCCATCACCGCGGTCCTGAGCTGGTTGAACAGCCCCTTGAGCTTCAGCCCCCAGGCGACCTTCCGCGTGTGGCTGACGAAGAGCCCGGCGCTGTCGAACCCCATGGCCAGGTTGACCGTGTGGAACTCGTCCGTGCTGCGGATGAACCTCGGCGGACCCGCGTCGTTCCGGCGTGCCCTGATGGTGACCTTCGCCGCGTCGATGTCCCAGTCCACGCCCGCACGGCCACGGCGCCGGCGGAGGGTGAAGGTCATGCCGTTCTGGTGGATCTGGTCGTAGTGGGAGTCCAGCCCACGGCTGGAGACCATCTTGTCGAAGTTCTCGGCGTTGTCGATCAGGCTGTCGATCGTGTTGCCGTGCCCGGACCACGTGTAGCCCGCGAACGGATCGTCCTCCTGGGCGGGGAGGAACCCCTGGGCGCGCAGCTCCGGCATGAGCTTCGCGCGGATCTGCTCGACGGTCCCGTCGTCCACCATGACCAGGCCCATCCCGATGCCCTTGCCGTCGGCGACGTACTGCGGCACGGGCTTGGGAGGCGGATCGCCGGCCGGGTCGGCGGTGCCGCGGACGGCTCCCGCCTCGTACTCCCGCTCGCCCCCGTGCTCGGGCGGCTCCTTCAGCGCCGTCCGGTCGACGGACAACCCGTGCTCGTACGCGGCCGCCTCGGGTATCCGGACCAGGGTCTCGCTCTCGACCTCCCTCGTCGTCCGTGGCACGCGCGTCTCGTCGTCGCCGCGTACCGTCACCGTCGCCCGGTGGGAGAACGACATGTGGTAGCCGTTGGTGTAGGAGGTGTTCCGCGGCACCAGCACGTTGAGCCCGACCCGGCCCGCGGAGATCCCGTCGACGTTCGAGGACGTGTAGGACAACGCGTAGGTGCTGATGGCGAGCTGGCCGGCCGCTCCCGGGACCGGCGCCAGATCGAACTCCAGACTCGGGACCGTCGCGTTGCCGGTGTTGGTGAGGGTGTGGCTGCCCCTCGACCCGTCGATGGCGGTCCGGACGTTCTCCACGTGCGCCTTGTCGCTGGTCGCGCCCACTCGTGGCGCGCCGTCCCGCCGCCTGGACCTGACCCGCACCATCGCCACCGGCCGCCCGTTGTCGTGCAGGGTGAACCAGTACCCGCCGCCGGTGTTGACCGCCGCGTCCAGGTGCATGTTCAGGTTCCACAGTTTCTGCAGCAGCTCCTGGCGGATCGCGCTCCCCAGGGGCAGCGTGAGCCTCCCCTCGGCCAGCGCGGCCACGATCTCGTCGAACAGCCGGGGCAGGCCGGTCATGCCCGACGCGTAGAAGAAAGACGGCAGCCTGTCGCGCCTGACCTCCTCTCCGACCGCGGTGACCTGCCGGGGGTCGGCGGTGCCGAGGTAGTGGTCGGGGATCCACAGCAGCAGACGCTCACCGGCCGACGCGTCGAGCCGGTGAGCGGGTGTCGCGGCCCAGGTCAGATCCGGTTCGCGGCGGACCTTGAACGACCAGCGCGCGGTGTAGGCGACCAGCCTCATCTCGCTGCGGTTGTCCTCGACGTGGCCACCCTCCGCATCGGAGACGTGGGTGTTCGACCGGTTCGACTGGTTCGCCGTGCCGGAGAGCGAGAGGCCGACCCTGACGAGGTTGAGGACACCGGGCGTCGCGCCGATCCCGAAGGTGAACGAAAGCGCACCACGCGTGGCACTCGTCTGCCCGGCCTGCACCTGAACGTGCGCGCCGGTCGCGAACACCGAGTTGATGGTGCCGACGCCGCGGCTCGTCCCCTCCACGGAGGCCTGGTCCGAGGACGACGGCGCCGACCCGGCCGGGTCACGCGGCACGTACGGGTCGGTGGCGTCGAGGCCGACCAGCAGCTCGCCGTCCCCGACCGGCACCTGGAGGCCGCTGTCGCCCGTCGGGTCGTTCATGCCGAGGTACGGATAGTTGGCCAGGAACCGGTGTGGCAGCAGGGCGAGCTCGTTCTCGGAGTACCGTACGCCGGCCGTGTCCAGCTCCTGCCGGATCCGGCGCATCAGCTCGGCCAGCTGCGGCAACCCGGCGCGTGGGACGCCGATCGAGCGGATCACCGGGTCCGGCTCAACCGGCGTCGCGGCCGGCTCGGGCGCGCCTCCTTCGGCGCGGAACGCGGAGAACAGCCCGCCGACGATCGGCTCTCCCTCGACCACGCCCGGGTAGAAGACGCGGAACCAGTCCTCCGGAGGAGGCGTGTCCGAGGCGGCTCCGCTGGAGCGGCGCGAGGTCACGTGTCCGACGCCGTGCACCACCGTGTGCGGCGTGGCCAGGACCGGCCGGTCCAGCGACCGTGACAGGGGTTCGGCCACGGCCGCACCGCCGTCGATCAGCAGGTACGGGATGGCCTCAGGCGCGCTCCGGGCGATGGCCGCCGCCATCGCCTCCACGGTGACCTCCTCGTCACCGGCCATCACCCGGCCGCCCCGTACGGTGCCGAAGACGGCCACTCCCCCCTCGGGCACCATGTCCGCCAGGCCGGCCATCCTCGCGGCGAAGCGCTCCGCCGAACCCTCCATCGGGGCACCGGGGAGCAGGATCGCCAGCGGGCTGTTCTCGCGCCGGACCAGGTGCGTGCGGTCGAGCACGTCCTCGACGCGCATGCGGGGTGGCCGGTCCGCGCTCGCGGGTTCCGGTGCCTCCAGCGTGGTCCCGTCCGGTGTGAAGGTCACCACTCGCGCCTCCCTGAGCGGGGGCATGCGGTCGTCGAGGGGACGCAGGTCGGCCGGGACCCTGGTGACCAGGTACGTGCCGCCGGCGCTCGGGTCGAACATGTGCAGGCCCGCCGCCGTCCGTACGAGCGTCACCGCGTGCCGCTTCCCGTCGCGGTCGTGGTACGCGACCACGGCCGCGCCGGGCACCTCCTCGGCCACGGCACGCCACGAGGTCGCGGCGCTCCACGGGGCCGTGTCAAGATCTGTTGCCAGGTCGAGGAGCGCCCGCGAATCCGGCACCGGCAGGAGACCGGCGGCGAGCCGCAGTGACGTCTCGACCCGGTCGCCGCGCCTGTTCGCGGCGAGCGTCTTCGCCAGGGACTCCAGTGCGGAGAGGGACGCCCGTGCGGATCGGCCGGCCGCGTCGTGACCGGGCTCCCCCGCCGACCGCGTCGGCATCAGCCAGGGCCGGGCGGTCCGGTCCGCCCCCGGCCCTTCCCCGGTGTCCCGAGATGTGGATGTCCCCGAGAGGCGATCGGCCGTGCGGCGATCCTCGATCAGGAGGGCCTGGACGCAGGCGGAACCGCCTCCCGCGCCACTCCACGTCGACGTGCGCCACATCGGCACTCACCTCGATCTTCTCGATGAATCTCCACAGACGGCGACCTCGACACATGCGTCGTCGCTTCGCGACGACTTCAGCCAGGCGTTCTCGGGCACATACGGCCCACGGTGGACGCGGTGTCGCGGAGCGGCGCGGTGTCGCGGAGCGGCGCGCACCCCGGCCGCGGGCTCCTCGGGACGCCTGATCTCCGCGCTCCGGATCCGGTCCCCGGTCAGCGTGAGCTCGACCTCGTATCCGGTCGCGTGCCGGGCGATCACCACCGTCGTCCCCGGCTCCGCGCCCCCCGCACGCGACGGCCCGAGGACGGCCTCACCCGGGCTCACCTGGTACGCCGCGTAGAGGGCGTCCGCCCAGTGCCGGTCCGAGGGGAGGGCGTGGAGGCCCTCGATGACCCCGGTTCGAACGCGGCACGGATCTTCGCGGTCAGCAGTGCGCGGGCCCGGGCATCGCGCGGTTTCCAGCCGGGCGCGTCGTGGCGAGGGTCGCCCTCCCGCAGGTCCTTCCAGGTACGTGGCAGGACGGGACCGCGTCAACGCGGCGGTCGGCTCCACCGAGCCGCCGGGCAGCCTCCATGGGGACCGGGGGACCGTCTCCGCCAGGCGGATCATCCGGCCGGCGTCCGGCGGCACGCCCAGGAGCGCAGGCAGCTCCATGCGTATCCGCTCGCGGTCCGGCTCCTCCGTGACCTGGATGCCGCGCGGCCCGGACGCTGCGCGGTCGACGTCGACCGACAGCCGCACCAGCGGAGCATGGTCGGGCCGCGCGAGACGGCCGTACATGCTCGCGGCCTCCCGGACCGCGTCCCCGTTTCGCCGACCGCCGCCCCGACATCGCCTGACGCGTGCCGCCGGCCATCGCGTCGGCGTAACGTCCCAGCCGCGATGCCCAGAACAGGTCGCTTCGCCGTCGACACGGCGCCGTCCCCACCGCTGCCGGGAGGCTGCCATCGCGGGATCAACGCGGTGACGAGGCGGAGGAGCGCTTGAACCCCGTCATCGGGCACGTCCGCGGCATGTGCCGTCACCCGGTCGGCCGCCTGGCTCAGGACCGCCGCGGTGAGCGCGACGCCCGGGGGTCGGCCCGCATTCCCGGATCTCCCGTTCGCCTCGGCGGGTCCGCTGTCCGGCGCGGGTATGCCGAACCACTGAACCGCATCGCGAGGAGTCGGCGGGGCGGCGGGCCTCTCGATCAGCAGCCCGACCCCCTTGGGCACCACGAGCCCCTGCGGCGTCTCGTCCGCAGTGGGCGGCAGCGGAACCACCGGCCCGTCCGCGCCGCGCATCGCGTGGAGATGTGACTCCAGCGCGGCGGACGTACCGGGCCGGGTGTCGTTCAGGTACAGCCGAACGTCGGACAGGTCCGACCGGCGCAGGTCGAATCGGCTGACCTCGGCCGTTGACGCCGGTCGTTCGGCGTCACGGGGATCCTCGAGGGCGAGGACCTGCACGCAGGACGAATCCGCCGCCGTCGCGCTCAGGCTCGATGTGCGCCAGGCAGGAGCATCGGACACGGTTCTCCTACCGGATTCTCTCGCTGACGGCCGCCACCTCTACGCAGTGCTCTTGGCTGAACGAGGACTTGTTCCAGGACATCTGCGCGTCCTCCAAGATCGGTTGGGGGGCCCGGCCGGACCTCTCGCCGACAGGGGCCTCGGCCGGAGCGTGGATCGGGAGGTCGCCGATGATCCTGCCGAGTTGTTCGAGATGGGGGCGGCGAAGGTCCGCCTGTCGCCGTCCGTCGGCGGAGCGGATGTCCAGGCCCAGCCGGTGGCCGACGAGGTGAGCGTAGATTCCCATGGGCTGGCCGATCACCCACGTTCGTGGGGTCATCGTGGCGGCATGGGTTACGACGTCGACCGTGAGATGCGGGTCATCCGCGCCCGCCGGAACGATGTTGACCGCTAGAAGGTCCCCATTGGGAAGACGATGTCGCGGCGAATTGAAGAAGCGGTGGACGCCCATATGCTGCCGCCGCCATACATCCTCGAGTTGCTCGGCACTAACATCTTCAGCGGGGCGTAGACGCAGTTTGATGGTGATCTCGGTGAGACGTTCACCGGCATGCTCGACCCGTCGCACGTCGAACCTGAGAGGATCGGCTTCGCTCGTGGTGAGGCCGGGCCGGGGGGCTTGGTATTGATGGCTCGGCGCCTCGGCGAGCAGGTTCTGCCGGTCAAGGCTGTTGCTGAACGAAACGGATCCAGATTCCCCACGATTGCTTTCCGGCGTTATCCATTCGATACCAGCCCACTGTCGGAGCATGTCGGGATCGATGACGGGGCGGGCGTCTGGAGCTTCCCGCAGCGCGGCGCCCGAGCGCCTCTCCGCAGCCGGGCCCTCGGGAGAGAATTTGTTCAGCCATGGAACAGGGCCGGTGTGACGCGCAGCGAATTCCTCGACGATGCCTTGATAAAGCTCCTCGAGGAACACCGAATTAGGGGGAGCGACGATAAAGTCATTACTGAACAAACCATAGTCATAGTACAGTTGCGCGGCTTGCGCCATACTGTCGAGACGATCACCGCGTTGAGCGTAATGAGCACGGGCCCGCTCCAACGAGGTCTGGTCACGAAGCATCGGCCCCATGAATGGCATGGAACCTCTTCCCACCGGCATACGCAGCGGTTCCGGGGGGAGCGTCACGACGCCAGGGCCGATGTCGGTATGGACGTAAACGCCGCCGAAACGGCGCAGGATGGCCAAGCGGGCCACATCAGACGCCATGGCATACCCTTGCCGCCCGCTCGCGAACCGATAGACGTCCCACTGGGCGCTGCCGTCGGACGCCGCTCGCTCACCATTACCGAACAGGTCGCGAACGATCACGCGTACGTCGACGGCGGCCGAGCGGAGCGTGTCGAGAAACTCCTTGTCCTTCTCACGGCTGTCCTGGTCGACCCACACCGTGAGGGTCCATCCGGACCGCTGCGCACGCTCGCGCCAAGCGGTGATGTTCTGCCGAGCATGATCACTCAGCCCGCTGGCGCCCAACCACACCATGTGCAGGACACGCGGGACCTCCACCCGGTCTCCCGCACCACCGCCCATCACCAACTCCGGCAGCGGCCGAGGCGACCGCGCGAACGGACCACGATGAGGATCCGGCCTGCGCGGCTCCACCTGGTCCCGCGCCGGTTCCTCGGCCCGTCCGGCCTCGTGACCGGTGCTGCCGTTCTCATGTTCTCGGGCGGTCTCGGCCGCCACCGGCGGCACCGCGTCGGCCAGGTCCCCCGGACGCGGCGAGGACAGCAGGACGTGCGCGAGACGCGCGGCGATGCTCTCTCCCCCGTCGAGGATCGCCACCGCGACCAGGGACCGGATCCGCTCAAGGTCCGGGACGGGCCGGGCCGACCCCCGCTCCGCGGACATCAGAACGCGGACCTCGTCCACGATCGTCCGCGCCCGGTCCATCACCTCCTCGTACTTGTCCTCCGGGAGCTTCCCGAGACGCACGTCGGCGGAGCGCGCGGCGGGATCGCCCGGCTTATGCGCCTGGACGCGGATCTCTCCCGCGCGCAGTCCCTCCGCCAGCGACCGGCCCGTGTCGGCCATCGCGTCGGTCGTGGAGTTCTGCGCGATACGAGCCGCCACGAGCGTGACCTGCTCCCCCGAAACCGCCACATCTCCGGCAGCCTGGGCGAGAACCCTCCGCGCCGCGTCGACGAACCGCCCCGCGTCCCATCGCGCCGCCAGGACCAGGTCGGCCCGGCGGACATCCGCCCGCGCTCGTTCGGCGATGTCGTCCAGCATCCGTGAGGGGGGCAACCGGTCCGGCGTCACCCCGTAGAGGCGCGCGCCGAGATCGAGCGCGCCGTCGTACCCGCGCCACACCAACTCCGCGCCCAGCAACTCTTCCGGATCGACGCCATCGGCCGTGAGCTCGGCGCCCTCCACATTCCTGAACGCCTCCGCCAGAGCGGCCCCGTCCAGCCGGACCCACCTGGCCTCCTCCGGGTCCGCCCTCTCCGCCAGCCGGAACGTCTGACGCGCGTTCTCCACCGTCTGCCGCCCGACCGGCCGTACGAGAGCCTGGCGCGCGCCGGTATCCGGCCTGCCGGGTACGCCCGTGGTCCCGGCCTCCGCGACGCTGCGGGGCGACACCTGGTGCCTGCCACCGCGCAGGTCGGCCGCCAGGCTCCGCCCCGCCTCGGCCCGCACATCGGTGAGGGAGTTCTGGGCGATCCGGGCCGCCACCACCGTGATCTGGTCCTCCGGGACCGTCACGCCTCCGGCGCGCCCGCCGCCGACCGGGGTGAGAAGCTCCCGCGCCGCGCCGCGGAAGTCATCCGCGTTCCGCCGCACCGCCAGGACCAGGTCGGCCCGCCCCACGTCCAAGGTCGCCCATTGCCGGATGCCGTCCAACGTCTCGGAGGAGGGCAACCGATCCGGTGCCACCCCGTAAAGGCGCGCGCCGAGATCGAGCGCGCCGTCGTACCCGCGCCACACCAACTCCGCGCCCAGCAGCTCACCCGGATCGACTCCGGCAACCGTGAGCCGCGCGCCCTCCGTCCGCCCGAACGCCTCCGCCAGAACGGTCCCGTCCGTACGAACCCGCCCGGCCTCCTCCGGATCCGCCCTCTCCGCCAACCGGAACGTCTCACGCGCGTTCTCCACCGTCTGCCGCCCGACCGGTTCCCCGGCGAACCGAGTCGGACCGCCCTCCCCCGCGGTGGACTCGGTTTTGAATCCGGCCGGCCGACTCGTGGGCCCGGTCCGTTCCGTCACGGAGCCGGTCGACTCCGTCACCGTCGCGGGGCCGTCGCCGTGCCGCGTGCCCAGGCCGCCGGTCGCCTGCCCGGTGTCGTCCGAGCCGGGCGTGCGGGCCTCGACGTCGTTCTCCGCCGACCCGTTCTCCGTACGGGTGACCGTGGTCGACCGCGTACGGCCGCCGGCGGCGCTGTCGGGCCTCCGCACCGCCGGGCCGCTCCGCTCGGCGACCCGCTCCAACGCGTCGGCTCGCGCCGCGCTGTCCGGACGCGCCGAGGACTCTCCGGCCGTACGGCCCTCGCCGGGGAACCGGCCCTCCTGTCCCGGCTGGTCCGAGTCCTGACGGCCGGAGGGCTCGGACTCGCCACGGCCGACCCCGCGGTTCTCCGTGAACGTCCTCGTACGGAGATGGGTCACCGTCGTCCGCGAACCGGCGGACCGCGGGCGGGTACCGCCGGGGCCTCCCCCGCCGTCGTCGCCGGGCCCGCCGTGACTCTGCGATCCGTTGGTCTCCTCGTCGGCGCGGATCAGCTTGATCTCACCGCTGTGCTGGTCGAAACGCAGGTCACGCGCGGAGATCTCCTGCCGCCCCGATGGACGGAGCGATCCGTCCTCGCCGAAGTGGAGTTTCGCGCCCTCCTCCATCCTCGTGGCGGAGAAGGCCGTACGCTCGACCGTGTAACGGTCGGCGGCGATCTTGACGATGTCCAGCTTCTCTCCGCCGACTTCGAGCCGGCGGAGGCTGCCGTCGGCGGCGACGCGGTAGTACCTCTGCTCCGTCGGCCCGGCGGTCCTCTCGTCGGCGGACAGGCGCGCGACCCTCTCGTACCGGCCGGTGCTCTGGTCACGGGCGAGGACGATCGTACGGTCCGAGCCGTAGCTCAGGTGGCCCGGCTCATCCCGGCCGGTCTGTTCGTTCCCCAGCCGGTTCGCCTTGGGCGCCTCCTTCAGCCCATCGGCCTTGGGCGCCTCTCCAAGACGGTTCGCCTTGGGCGCGGTCACCAGCCGCTCGACCGTCGGGGTCCCCAGTGGATTCGCCTCGACCCAGTGGCCCGGACCGCTGTCGTCAAGCGCGTGGTAGCTGGTCTGGCCTCTGCCGTCGTTCTGGATCCTGGCGGCCCCGTGTTCCGGCAACGCCCCCACGGGACGGCGCTCATAGGTCAGGAGGTCGACGTTGCCGTCGGAATCGCGCTGGAGGATCTGGTACGGGCCGCGCTCGGGCGTCTCGTACGGATGGTTTCCGGGGGCGGGGCCATCGTGCGTCGCCTTGGCCACCGTGACGACGTCCCAAGCCCCCTTGGCCTGGTCGAGAACGGCGATGTTCTCGCTCCCGTCGCCGGCCGGGACCTTCTCGCCACCGAGCCTGGTGGCCGTACGGGGGCCGAGCGGCCTGCTGCTGACAACGACCGCGTTCGGCTCCAGCCGTGTCTCGGTCACCACCCCGGTCCGCGGGTCGATCTCGGCGTAGCGAAGGCTCCCGGCCTGATCCTCGCCGTCATCCGCAGGACCGGACGCGGGCCTGTCGGCCGCTCGCCCGGCCGTGGGAGGGCCGCCCAGTCGCCGGCCGTCCCCCCACCGGTGAGGCAGGTCCACCTCGATCAGATCTGATTCCCCGCTCTTCAGGTCCGTACGGATCAGCTGGCGCCTCCCACCGCCCATTGACGGCCTGCCGGTCGGCGCTCCCGCTCTGTTCTGTGCGTCCGCGGACTCCGACCCGGCCGTCTCCGCCCGCCCGGAATCCCGATTCTTGAGAAGCTCCTCGTACTGCCGCGCGCGCGTCGCGGCGTCGGGACGATCCGAGGACTCACCGGCCTTCCTGCCTTCACCGGGGAAGGACCCCTTGCCGGTCTCCGTCTTCCCGGCGTCGTCCGTGAGCTTCCGGGTCGAGACCGGGTCATCCGCCTTACGCTCTTCCCCACCCCCGGCGCCCTTCTCGGCCCGGGCACGCGCCTCCGCCGCCTGCGCATGCCTCTCGGCCGCCTGTACCTGCGCCTCGTCCCGCCCCTTCACCGGGCTCCCGCGCCTCACGGCATCAGACACCGACGTCTTCTGCGCGTCTTCCCACCCGGCCCCGTCCGACGCCTTCCCCTCCTCCACACCACCGGCGTTCTTCTCCGCCCGGGCACGCGCCTCCGCCGCCTGCGCATGCCTCTCGGCCGCCTGTACCTGCGCCTCGTCGCGCCCCGTTGGCGACGGGCTCTTCCCCTGTTTGAGGGGTGCTGCGGACTCGCCGGAGCCTTCACGAGCCGTAGGAGCCGAGGCATCGCTTCGCGGTCCGGAGTCGCGGACGCCCGGAGACGTCCCGTCCTTCGGTCCTTCAGCCGATTCGCCGACCGACCGCACTTTTCCGGGGCCGTTCGGCGCACCGGCGTGATCGCCGCTGCCGGTGAGTACCTCGGTGTTCGGCTCGGGGCCGCCGTTCGCTCCGCCCGGCTCCGTCCTCTCACCGTCCGCGACGAGGCGTTCTCCCTCCGGGTTTCGGGGCTCTCGCGTCCCCGGCTGCCCTTGCCCGACCGGTGCTTCATCCCGCGACGCACCACGCCCGCCGGCCGGAGGCTCACCAAACGCGCGCTGGACACCGCCGGCCACCCCGGATGCCGGGACGTCGGCGGAGGGCGACTCGTGGCCTGCGGACGTCCGGTCGATCACCGGCTCTCGTGGGCCGGTCGCGACGCGTCCCGAGGCTCCCCGCGTCCCCACGCCGCTCTCGGGCCGCGGTGGTGCGTTGCCTCCGATACCCGAGTCCGGCCTGCCGTTCTGTTCTCCGGCGCTGATCTGGCCGGGCAGGTCGGTGCCGCCGTCCGGGACCGATTCGCGCCCGCCTCCGGGCGGCGGTGCCGCCCTCTCCACGGTGGACGGGCCGCCCAAGCCTTCCGGCTGCCGACTCTCCGACGCACCGCCGCGGTTCGGCGTCGGTACGTGTACCTCGGAACTCGGAGCGCCGGTCTGAGAATCACGCCCGAGGTCGGACGGGCCGTCCATCAGGTTCCTGGGTCCGGGGTTCGTCAGCCCGGTGTCCGGTGTGGCCTCGGATTCGGTGATCGGTCGAACATCGGAGACCGGAACCCTCTGGGGAGGAACCGAAAGTTCGTTCGGACCCCCCAGGTTCTTTCCACCGGGATCAGGGCGCGGGATGTCTTGACGGACGGGCGGTGGAATCTCTTGAGAACGGATGTTCGGCGATCCGATCTCAGTGGTTCCATTCCCGCTCTTCGCCCCATCACCGGCTCCAGGCAGGCGCAACAGGCCACCGACGAGGGCTCCCCCACCGACGATCTCGCCGGCCGAGACCCCATCGGGTTTCCAGGGCTCCCCCACCACACTCGCGTGGACGATCTCCTCGACCGAGAAGGTGAGTATCGTGTTGATCGTCGCGCCGGTGATGGAACCACTGACGAAGCTACTGACGGTGGCGCTGAAACGCGCGTTCACTCCCAGCAGCCGAAGCGCAGGAGTAAGCGTGGCGTCAATGACTTTGGCGACAAGCCGGTCGAGAGCCACTATGGCCTCCCCCAACCAGCCGATATATCCAAGGGCAAAGGGAGCGAAAGCCCCGATCACGCCCACGATGATTTCAGCAATGGCCTCCAGCTGGACCTTTTTTATCTGTTTCTTGACCGCGTCGGCATAGGCATTGATCTGCCCGCCCATCTCATATGCCGCGTTTCGAGCGGCGAGGAGGACGCCCTCGACGGTGCCCCCAGGGGACGCGGAACCGGGAGGCGGGGGCGCGGAGATGAACGGCGAGCCGCCGTCCCACAGATTCAGCATGGCCGAACCCGCAGGGCCGTTCCAGTTCATCGAGTTGACCGCATCGGTCAGCGCATGAATGTGCTCCGTGAGGCGGTCACCGAACTCGATCCAACTGTTACCCAATGTATAAATGGGATCGAGCTCGACGCCAAAGACGTTGCTGTTGGTACTCGTGTCCCCATTATTACTCATTGGGCCTCATCTTTATTCCGTACGTCCTACCGCATGCTCACCACTGCTCAGTGACCGCGGTCTTCGTGGCGTCCGTGATGCTGGGCGGAGGCGTATCCGAATCACCGTCCGAACCAGTCGCGGACAAGGCGCCGAGAAACTGCCCAAAAGAATCAACGATCGCACGCTCTGTCGCGCTAAAGAGCCCAGCGACCCCCTGCACCCCTCCGGCCATCGCAGGAAGAATACCCTTCTCCGGATCTTTCTCAGTCCCGAAAAGTTCCGTCATGACGGCCGCCCATCTATCGTTGAAATCCTTAACCTCCTTTTTCGTGTCACCGGCCCAGCCCACCTCAACCCGCTTGAATGAATCCACAATCCGCATAATCGAATGCGCAGCCTCGTCGGCCAGATTCAGAATCTGCCTGCCGTGCTCGGCGATCATGTCAGGGGCCACACTGAATTCGGCGACCTGATCATAGTTGACGCTTGGCTCGGACATTGCCGGATGGACCTCGTTTCGAAACCTGCTCAACGGTTCGGATTCACGCCCGGCCGAATAACGCGACGGGCGGCGTCGAGCGCCGCATGCGGATCTTTCGGCCCGTTGTGGCCGGAACCACCATCACCATTAGAGCGACCTCCGCCGTGCCCCGAGTGGGGATCACGCGCGGTTAGATTCTGGCGGTTATGCTCTTCTGCGGAGTGATAGTTCTCGTAGGCCTTCCGCAGCCGCCTGATCGCATCCTCCAGTAGGTTGTTGAGGTCTTTCGACGCACTGGAGAACCACGTGTGATATTCATTGAAGGTGTCCGCGGCCGGCGTACGCCACGAGTCCTGAACGGCCAGAAACTCGGACTCGACCTTACTCATGATGTCCTCGAGCACTCCATGCTCGTGAGTGACGACGCCGATCGTCTCCTCCAGCTCATGCAGGATCACACCCCAGCTCGGGGCCGCCTCAGCCACGAATGCCCTCCGATCTCAAGGCTGTCGGACCGGCGGCGGGGGAAACCGCGCGTTCCGGTCGGCCTCGCCGTAGCTCTGACCCGACTTGTCCACCAGCGCGATGAACTGTCCGACGAGCTCGACCGCGTTGGCGATCAGCTCAAGTGCTCTCTCTTGGGCCGGATCGACCACGGCAGCGAAATCCTGCGCCGACTCCTGAATCGGACTCGGCCCACTGCCTCCATCACTCGTAGAGACACCGCCGCCCGCAGGGTTGACGTTGGGCGTCGCGTAAACTATCGCATGCTGCCCGTAAATCTCATTGTCTATACTTTGCCGGACCATACCCTTTAGGTGCTCATAATCAGGGACAATGGCCTGGATCGTACCGATCATGCTGGCCATTCCATTCCTGAGCGAGCCCAGATCCACATGGAAGGGCGGGCACTCCGGAATGTATTTTGGCTGATCTGAATCTTGATCGTCGCCTGAGGACACGTCTTCGTTGAACGACGGAGGACCGGGCTGCCCGTTCCATGGCGCCGGCACCGCAACCTCTGGGACGAGGGACCACAGATCCTTGCCCTTGTCCGGGTCCGGCGGCGAAGAGTCCGAAGAATCATCCGGCTTGAAGGGCGGCCCATACTTCGGCTGCTCTGGATTCACACCCATCCTCAGCTTCCCCTCTCCGGCACCGATGCCCAGCCCAGGCGACAGGATGCCACTGCGCACGCCATGAACAGACCTCGCTCACTCACTACGACCAGTGTGGTCTGGCCACTCAGCCCCAACCACCTCTAACATCCCTTCAATCATTCGAAGTATCGATGGCTCCCATTGAAAAGCCGAACCATTCGAGAAACGTTCTCTCATCATTCGAAAGTTGATGCCTCGCTCATCGCGTTAGCGAGATGCCTTAGCTTAGGCTTTCGGGGGATGATCAACCCGGAGAAGGTTT
Source organism: Actinoallomurus acaciae (assembly GCF_042429965.1). NCBI lineage: Bacteria > Bacillati > Actinomycetota > Actinomycetes > Streptosporangiales > Thermomonosporaceae > Actinoallomurus > Actinoallomurus acaciae. Next base: position 8,345 of record NZ_JBHLZP010000026.1, on the reverse strand, counting down.
ATTCCACGATGGACGGCCCGCGCACCACGCGCTCGCGGCATGCCGGGGTCAGGGAGACGCTCATCCGATGAGCAAGGTCGCCTTGCACCGCCCGGCACGGACCATGCCACCGGCGGTCCCCGAAGAAATGGTCACCCTGGCGACACCGCCACAGACGCCCCAGAGCAATACGGCGTCGAGCTGGCTGTACATTCTGCTGCCATTGCTGAGCAGCATCAGCATGGCGGCCTACATGATCACCTATGGAAAGCCATGGCTGATCGCTCTGGGCATCGCCTTCGTGGTGCTGTCGGTCGGCGTCACGGCCGCCGTCCGCTGGCAGATCCGCAGCACGAGCCGCCGGGCCCGCGACCGCATGCGTTCCCGTTTCGGCGAGCATCTCGCCGACATCCGGCGGCAGGCCCGCGTCGTGGCGGGGACGCAGCGGCTGGCGAACGCGTTCGCCCATCCGAGCCCGGAGCGGCTGCTGGCGATCGCGGCCGGTCGCCGCCGGGTGTGGGAACGGCGGACGACGGACGGGGACTTCCTGAAGCTGAGGCTCGGCACCGGCCGTGCGCCGCACCCCCTGACGATCAGGGAGAGCGGGCGTTCAGACCCGATGGCCGAGTTCGACAAGCATTCCGAGCGCGCCGCGCGGGAAACGGTCACGTCGCACAAGACGGTGTCCGGCCAGCCGGCCTGGGTGGACCTCGGCCGGTGCGGTGTGGTGAGCCTGCTCGGCCCGGCCGAGGCGACGCGGGCGACGGCACGCGCGCTGCTCACCCAGCTCGCGGTGCTGCACGCGCCCGACGACGTGACGGTGGCCGTCTGCGCGAACGGCGCCGCGGGCTGGGAGTGGGCCAAATGGCTACCGCATACGCACGACCGGGACGCCCACGGGGCCGAGGCGGGTGTGGTCCCGCTCGTGGCGGAGGACCTCGACGGACTCGCCGACTACCTGGACGACGTGCTGACCCAGGCCGAACGGCAGCGCGCCGAACGCATGTCCCGGCTGACCGCCCTGCGCGGCGACTCGCCGGGCCACCGTCTGATCGTCGTCCTCGACGAGTACCGGCCGGACGCGGACTGGGCGCGTACGCCGCTGGTCGCCCGTCTCCTGTCGGGCTCCGCGCCGGACACCGGCGTGGCGGTCGTCTGCCTGGTCGGAAGGGAGAAGGACGAGCCCGAACGCGTCGACGTGCGCGCCCAGGTCGACGGTCGAGGAGGACTCGTCCTGACCAGCCGCGACCCCACGCTGCACAGCGTCGTCGAGGAGGCCGTGGCCGACCGCGTCGAACCGCCGCTGAGCGAGCAGATCGCCCGGTGCCTCGCCCCCCTCCGGCTGTCGGGCGAGCGTGAGCAGGTGCTGTCGCGCACGATCTCTCTCCCCGACATGCTCGGCGTCCCCGACCTGGCGACGTACGATCCGCGGACCCGGTGGCGCGCCCCCGAGGACGAGGCGCTGCTGCGGGTCCCGATCGGGGTCACCGGCGGCGGGGAGCAACTGACACTGGACCTGAAGGAGCCCGCTCAGGGCGGCTTCGGACCCCACGGCCTGGTCGTGGGCGCGACCGGGTCGGGCAAGAGCGAACTGCTGCGCACGCTGGTGACCGGGCTGACGATGCGGCACTCGCCGGAGTTGCTCAGCTTCGTCCTCGTCGACTTCAAGGGCGGCGCGACGTTCGCCGGCGTCACCGAGCTTCCCCACGTCGCCGGCCTCATCACCAACCTCGCGGACGACCTGGCGCTGGTCGACCGGATGCGCGCCGCGCTGCTCGGGGAGCAGCAACGCCGCCAGCGGCTCCTGCGCGACGCGGGGAACGTGGACTCGCTGCGCGACTACCAGGCCCGGCAGGCGGCGGGTGGCGCGGACGTCCACGGCCGCCCGCTGGAGCCGCTGCCCTACCTGCTCGTCGTCGTGGACGAGTTCGGTGAGCTGCTGTCCCAACGCCCCGACTTCATCGATTTGTTCGTGCAGATCGGACGCGTCGGACGCTCCCTGGGCATGCACCTGCTGCTCGCCACCCAGCGGCTCGAAGAGGGACGGCTACGCGGCCTGGAGTCGCACCTGTCGTACCGGATCTGCCTGCGCACCTTCAGCGCCGCCGAGAGCCGCGCGGTGATCGGCACCCCGGACGCCTACAAGCTGCCGTCCATCCCCGGCTCCGCCTACCTCAAGGTCGACGAGACGGTGTACGAGCGGTTCCGCGTGGCCCACGCGTCCGCGCCGTACCGCAAGCCGACGCAGGAGCAGGAGGCCGCGCCGCGGCTCTCGCCGGTGCCGTTCACCTTCCGCAGCCCCCACCAGGGGCGGGAGGAATCGCCGGACGCCCCCGCACCGGTGTCACCCCGTGCGGCGGCCGGAGAGCGGACCGAGATGCAGGTCGCGGTCGGGCGGATCCGCCAGTACGGCTCACCGGCCCACCAGGTCTGGCTGCCGGTGCTACCCGAGCACATCACGCTCGACTCCGTGATCGGCCCGGTCGACGTCGCGGATCACGCCCGGGGCCTGCAGGCGATGGGGTGGCCGCTGGGGCGGCTGAGCTTCCCGCTCGGCGTCGTCGACCTGCCGATCCAGCAGACGCAGTACCCCCTGGTGATCGAGATGGCCGGGCCGCACGGCCACCTGGCGCTGGTCGGCGCGCCGCAGACCGGCAAGAGCACCCTGCTGCGCACCGCGCTCATCTCCGCGATGCTCACGCACACGCCGGAGGAGCTCCAGTTCTACTGCGTCGACCACGGCGGCGGCGGACTCCAGAGCCTCCAGGACGCACCCCACGTCCGCGGGGTCGCCGGCCGCCACGACGAGGAGCGCACCCGGCGCGCGCTCTCGGAGGTGTACCAGCTCGTCGGCGTACGAGAGCGGCTCTTCGAAGAGCTCGGCGTGCCCACGATGAACGACTTCCGCCGGCTGCGCGACGAGGGCCGGCTCCCGGCGGGAACCGACGCCGCCGACGTCGTGCTGGTCATCGACAACTGGGGCGCCGTGCGGACCGTGGACGACGGATTCGACGCGCTCGTCGCCGACGTCGCGGCGCGCGGCCTCGGCGTCGGTGTGCACCTGGTCGTGACCGCGAACCGGTGGCCGGAGATCCGTACCGGACTGCGCGACAGCGTCCGGGGCCGGATCGAGCTGCGGCTCAACGAACCCGCCGAGTCGGAGGTGAATCGGCAGGTCGCCCGGCTGATGCAGACCGTTCCGGCCGGCCGTGGCATCACGGCGCCGGGACTCGTCTACCACGCGGCGCTGCCCCGGATGGACGGTGTCGAGAACGCCGACGACCTCCGCAAGGCGGAAGAGGTGGTGGTCGCGGAGATCGCGGCCTGCTGGCCCGGCGAACGCGCGCCCCGCCTGCGGATCCTGCCCAAGGAGGTCACCCTCGCCGACCTGCGCGCCGCCGCCAGGGCGACGGGGAGTGTGGCCGAGCCCGAGCGTGAGGGCGGCCCGGCCGAGGTGCCGATCGGGCTGAACGAGACGGATCTGTCGCCCGTGGGACTGGACCTGTCCGGAGACGAGCCGCACTTCCTCGTGTTCGGCGACCCCGGTTCGGGCAAGACGTCGTTCCTGCGCGCCTGGATGCGCGGCCTGGCCGAACGGCGGTCGGCGTACGAGTCGCGGTTCATCGTCATGGACTACCGGCGCGGTCTGCTCGGCGTCGTACCCGATCCGTACGTCGGCGCGCACGCCGGCGACGCCGCCTACGCCTCCGCTTACGTCGAACAAGTGATCGGCAAGCTCCAGGAACGCCTCCCGCCCCCGGGCATCTCCTCCCGCGACCTGCGGGAACGCAACTGGTGGACCGGTCCGGACCTCTACCTCGTCGTCGACGACTACGACCTGGTCGCCGGCACCGCGTCGCGCGGACCGCTGGCGCCGCTGGCCGAATACCTCACCCAGGCACGCGAGCTGGGCTTCCACCTGGTGCTGGCCCGGCGCGTGGGCGGCAGTGCGCGTGCGCTGATGTCCGACCCGGTGCTGAGCAGGCTGACCGAGCTCGGCTCGCCGGGCCTGGTGCTGTCCGGCGAGCCACGGGAGGGCGTGCTGATCGGCGACCAGCGGGCCGCGCGACGGCCACCCGGGCGTGGCGCGCTCGTGCGGCGCGGGGCACCGGTACGGCTCATCCAGACCGTGCTGGACGAGGACCGATGACCGACCGAGGAATCACGAGAGGAAGGTGGACGTCATGGCCACGAACGGCCCCAGTGCGAGTGCGGGTGGTGTGACCTACCAGGTCACACCGGAGTATCTGTCGAACGCCGCGAGCAGTACCGACAGCACGGCGAGTGAGATCGACGCGGTCCTTGCCCAGATCCGTGCGTACGTCGTCAATCTGGAGGCGTCCTGGCAGGGCGTCGCGTACAACACCTTCCAGACCCTGATGGCCGAGTACGACACCTACGCGCGGATGCTGCACGAAAGCCTGGTCGACATCGCCTCCGGCCTACGCGGCAACTACGTGAACTACACCGAGTCCGAGCAGGCCAACGTCACCAACCTGAGGTCGCTCGACGCCGATCTCCCGGCGGGGAGCCGCACCCTCCCCTCGGCGAACCTGTCCTGAACCGAAGCACCCACATCAGCCCGTACGAGGAGCTCTTCAATGCCTGACATCGACGGCACCCCCATCTACGTCGGCGCCGAGCTACAGGGCGCGGGGGCCTGGCTGAACACCCAGGCCGCGACCTGCGCCGACGACCTGGCGCGGCTGAAGTCCCAGCTCGCGCCCCTGGCGGAGGCGTGGACGCGGAGCCAGGCCGCCGACTACTACCAGGGCCTCCAGCAGGAGTGGAACATCGCCGCCGAGGGTCTGTTCGGCCCGGACGGCGTGCTCGGCAGGATCGCTCACGCGATGCACGTCAACTGGGGCAACTACTCCGAAGCCGAGTGGGCGAACATCCGGACCTGGCAGCGCTGACCCACGACCCTGATACGAGGAAACCGAAGTGGACGACGAACGCTGCCGGATCACGGTGGTCGGCAGGCTCCGGCGCGTCGACCTCGCCGTGCCGGCGCAGGCCCCGATCGCGGAGTACGTCTCGGTGCTGAGCCGGATGTGCGGGCAGGACACCGACGAGACGTTCCCGGCCGCATGGTCGCTCGCCCCGGCCGGTGCCCGGCCGTTCCCTCCGGACATGTCGCTGCTGGAGGCCCAGGTCGTGGACGGGGCGACGCTCTACCTGAGGGACGTCCTCGAAGGTGAGGCGGACGCGCCGGTCGTCACGGACATCGAGGAGATCGTCGAGGAGCTGGCCGACCGGTGGAGCCGGTGGAACAGCCGGCACTGGGCGATGACCATCGTCGGCGTCGGGGTCGCCGGGCTCCTCGCGGCGCTGGCCGTCCCGATCCTGCGAGGCTCGGACGACCCGCCGGCCGGACTGCTCGCCATCCTCGCCGGGTTCGGGCTCGCCCTCCTGGCCAGGCTCGCCACACGCCGTGACTGGCCGGTGCCGGTGCCGCTGCGGATCGCCGTGGCGCTGGCGGCGTGTCCCGCCTTCGCCCTGGCCGGAGGGGCGCTGCCGGTGGACGGAGGCGGCGCGAGGGCGGTCGCCGTCGCGGCCGGGGCCGTCGTGGGCGCCATCACCGCGTTGGTCGCGCTGCCACACGAGGGCACGCTGATCGTGACGGTGCTCGCGGCGGCGGCCCTTCCCCTGGCGATCGTGCTCGTGGCGGCCGGCGCCGACCTCGTCCAGGGCGCGAGTGTCGTGGGAGTCGCCGCGCTCCTGACCTCGAGTTCGGCGTCCGCCGTCTCCGGCCGCCTGGTCATGCTCGTACCCGCGCCTTCGGTTCCGGGCACCGCGCCCGACCCGGTCGCGGAGATCGCCGACTCGATGGGCCGGTCGCGCGGTGTGCTGATCGTCCTCGCCGTGGTCACCTCCCTGGTGTCGGCGGCCTGCCTGGTCGTGCTGGCGGGGGCGGACGACCCGTTCGCCGTCGCGCTGGCGCTGTGCCTCAGCCTGGCTCTGCCCGCCCAGGCCGGGCAGAGCGTCGTCCCGGTGGCGGTCATGGCGGGTGTCACGGCAGGCGCGGCCGGGCTCGTCGCACTCGCGATCGAGGCGCCCGCCCGCCTGCCCGGCGTGCCGGGAGTGGTACCCCTGCTGGTGACGTGCGGGCTTCTCGCGGTCCTCGTCGTGGGGGGCTTCGCCCTGGCGACACGGCCCCTTCGCCGGCTCAACGAGCGCCCGTCCTGGCTGGCCACGACCGGCCTGATGCTGTCCGTGCTGTCCGTGCCGCTGGCCGTGGGCGCGTTCGGCGTCTTCCAGCACCTGATCGACGTCGGCGGGCGGCTCTGACCGTGCGGCGCGCGGGGGACGGACCGCGGTGAGGCCTGGCTGGCAACGGGTGGCGCCCGGCGGCTGGGGTGCGCACCGGACGATCGGCGCGGCCGTCCAGGCGGCCGCCGACGGGACGACGGTGTCCGTCCAGCCCGGTGTCTACCAGGAGGCGGTCGTTCTGGACCGGGACGTGACACTCGTGGCGGCGAAGGGTCCGGGCACCGTACGGATCGCGCCGCCGCACCGGGCCGCGCTCTTCGTAGGCGAATGCGCGGCCGTCGTACGGGACATCACCATCGAGGCGCCGGCGGGCGAGGAGGTGGCCGTCCTGCTGCGGGGCGGCTCTCCCCTGCTGGAGGGCTGTGAGGTCATCGGCCGTGTCGAGGTCGGCGGCGACACGGCGGGCGTGCTGCGTGGCTGCGAAGTGCGCGACGCGACGTACGCGGGTGTCCACATCACCGGCACGAGCCGGATGGTCGTCGAGGAATGCTCTGTTCGCTCGGTGGAGGGTGACGGCCTACGCCTGGACGACGCCGCCCACGTGACCTGCGCGCGTACGACGGTGGATCGGGCCCGTGACTGTGGCCTGCGGCTGAGCGGCACCGACGGGGGCGCCTTCGCCGACTGCGAGGTGAGCCGGTCCGGCGCCGCCGCGGTGCTGGTCGAAGCCCCGGCGCGCCCGCTGCTGCGGGGATGCCGCCTGCGTGACGCGGGCGCGGAGGGCGTACGCGTCGAGGCCGTGGGCCCGTGGACGAACGCGGCGCGGGCGGGGCGAGGGAGCGACGTGGAGGGCAGCGCGGCCGGCCGGGACGAGGAACGGGTCCGGCTGGACGGTTGTGAGATCTCCGGCACCGCCGCCGAGGGGGTCCTGGTCCAGGGTGATTCCGGCCTGCTGCTGAAGGACTGTCACATTCGCGAGACGAAGGGGTCCGGCCTCCTGGCCGGTGGCTCCTGCCGGGTGGACCTGGACGACGTCCGTGTCGTCGACACGGACGGCACGGCGCTGGTCGTCATGGACGCGGCACGGGTGACGGCCCGCCGTACCGTGCTGAGCCGTGCCGGGTCCAACGGCGTGCACTGCGCCGGCGACGCCGTGCTGACCCTGGTCGGCTGCGAGGTGTCCAGGACGGCGTTCACCGCCGTGCACCTCGGCGGCACCGCGCGCGCCACTCTCCAGGACTGCCGCGTTCGTGAGACGCCGGAGCACGGGATCCGCGTCCACGAACGAGCCGACGTGGTGGCCGAGCGCGTCGAGATCGAGCAGGCGTGGATGGCGGGCGTCAGTGTGGAGGACGCCGACGCGGTGCTCCGCGAGTGCCGGGTCGGCGACGTGACCGACGGTGCGAAGATCACGACCCGGCACCGGCCGCTGCTCGACGGCTGTGAGTTCTCCGGGGTCTCCCGTACGGGCGTCGAGGTCGGCCCGGACACCGGCGTCTGGATCCGCGGTGGGAAGGTCGAGCGGACCGGCTCGGCCGGCGTCTTCCTCGACGAACGCAGCGAGGCGTGGATCGAGGACGTCGAGGTCATCGACGCCGGGGGAAGCGGCTTCGTGGTCTGGAAGGGCGCGCGCCCGCGGGTGCGCAAGGCCGTCGTCGCCCGGCCGGGCAAGAACGGGCTGTACGTCGGCGACGGCGCGTCGGGGGTCTTCGAGGACTGCGACATCTCCGCCACCGGGTTCCCGGCGATCCACATCGGAGCGGAGGCGGCACCCGTACTGCGGCGCTGCCTGGTTCGCGACACCAAGGAGGACCTGTCTCTGGCCGACGGCGCGGCACCGGTCTTCGAGGACTGCCGCACCGATGAGGTGGGCAACGCCACCCTGCCCCGGACGACCGACGTCGAGAGGACGACCGCGCGCGCCCGCGCCGACGACCGGGCTCCGAAGGACGCGAAGGAGAGCCTGGATGAGCTGTTGGGGGAGCTGGACCGGCTGGTCGGGCTGGATCGGGTCAAGCAGGAGGTCGGCGCGCTGGCGAAGCTGATGCGGATGGTCAAGCGGCGTCAGGAGGTCGGGCTGTCTCCGCCGCCGTTGTCGCGGCATTTGGTGTTCGCGGGGAATCCGGGTACGGGCAAGACGACGGTGGCCCGGT
>NZ_JBHLZP010000025.1:0-37333 GCF_042429965.1 Actinoallomurus acaciae | reverse complement strand
ATGTCTTCCGGGACGACGTACGGGCGGCCGGCCGCGGCGGCGAGGTCGCGGACCGCGCGCAGCAGCCGGAGGCTGGCACGCGGGCTGGCGCCCAGGCGGATGTCGGAGTGCTGGCGCGTGGCGGCGACGATGTGCACGAGGTAGTCGTACAGCGGTGGCGCGACGTGGATCCGGCTCGCGAAGTCGACCATGTTCTTGACGTCCTCGCGCCCGGCGACCTTGGGCAGCTGGTCGACCGCGGGCCCGGACGGCATGCCGGTCAGGACCGCGATCTCCGACGCGTGGTCGGGATAGCCCATGGAGATCTTCATCAGGAACCGGTCGAGCTGCGCCTCCGGCAGCGGGTACGTGCCGTCCATGTCGACGGGGTTCTGCGTCGCGATCACCATGAACGGCCGCGGCACCGGCTGCGGCCGCCCGTCCACGGACACCCGCCGCTCCTCCATGACCTCCAGCAGTGCCGACTGCGTCTTCGGCGAGCCGCGGTTGATCTCGTCGGCGACGACGATGTTGGCGAAGATCGGCCCGGGGTGGAACTCGAACTTGCTGGTCGCCTGGTTGAAGATCGACACCCCGGTCACGTCGGAGGGCAGCAGGTCGGGCGTGAACTGGATGCGCGTCCACTGCGCGTCCACGCTCGCCGCGATCGCGCGGGCGAGCGTGGTCTTGCCCACGCCCGGCACGTCCTCCAGGAGCAGGTGACCCTCGCTGAGCAGGCAGAGCATCGCGAGCTCGACGTTCTCCCGCTTACCACGGATCACCCGCTCGATGTTGCCGGCGAGCGCGCCGAACAACTGGGCGAACCGTCCGACCAAGGTTTCCGCGTCAGGCGCCCCGTACGCCTCCGCCGTCATCAGTCAGCACACTCCCAGATGGTCGGCCCGGCCAGCTCCTGCCACGGGTTGTGCGGCGTGTTGGGCAGGTAGCCGATCAGGTAGCCGGTGGCGTTGTGCTTGACGTAGTCGTAGAGGCTGCCGGAGAACCCTCCGTGACTGTAGGCCGTACCCATCTTCTGGCACAGGACCTGAACGGACACGCTGTTGGCGTTCTGGATCTTCTCGGCGACGTTGCTGTCGTCGAGGTCGTTGGCGTTCGGCGTCTTCGTGACGTAGCTCGTGTCCAGCTCGGTGCCGCCGTGGTGGATCCCGTAGGTGTTCACCGGGCCGGTCAGGTTGACGGTGTTGCTGGTCGTCTTCTTGCCCGCCGGGTTGGAGGCGGTGACCTTCACCGTGTAGGTGCCGTTCTTCCAGATGTTGCCGAACGTCACCGAGGTCCCGGAGACGTTCGGGTTGGAGCCCTGCTTCGGCCCGGTGACGTTCACGGAGTAGGTGACCTTCTTGGAGTCGGCGTTCGGCGGCGCCTGCCAGTCGATCTTCGCGCCCTGGGCCGTGCCCGTACCGGTGACGTTGCTCGGGGCGTCCGGCTCGGTGCACGACAGGGTGGGCGTCGTGTAGTCGGAGTCGACCTCCGACTCGTGGTCGCGGTTGTGGTACAGCGCGGCCACGGCGAACTGGTACTCCTGGCCGCAGGTGCCGCCGTTGACGGTGAAGGTGTAGTCGGGGCCCTTCGCTCCGATCTTGTCCGGCGTCGCGGTCAGCCCGTCCGAGGTGAGCAGCTTGTAGCCGGTCGCGTCGCCTCCGCCGCCCGGCTCGAAGTCGATCTTGATCGTGCCGTCCGGCTGCGGGGTCGCCCGCAGGTTGGTCGGCGCGTCCGGCGGCGTGACCTTCGGCGGGTCCGGCTTGTGCGTCGGCGGGGTGATGGGCGGCTTGCCGGGCAGCCGCGGGTGGGTCGGGCCGCCGCCACCGGGCTTCGGCCTGCCGCTCGCGCCGCCGGCCGGCACGCCGACCCTGGGGACGGGGCTCTTCTGGCTGCCCGGCACGTCCGGCTGGTACTTCTGGATCGGCTTGTGGCCGCCCGCGCCGTCGACCACGACGCCCTTGGCGCTGTCCGGGCCGTTCACCCAGAGCAGGCCGTCCTTGACGAAGGCGTCGAGGGGGCCGGACTGGCCGGTGACCGGCACCTGCGGGGCCATGCGGTTGGTCGCCTGGTCGTACACGATCAGGCTGCCGTCGCTCTGGTCCGGGATGTAGACCTTCTGGCCGAGCGCCTGCGGTGCGGCGAGCTTGTGCTTGGCCGGGAGCCTCAGCGCGACACTGCTGATCGAGCCGCTGCCCGTGTTCAGCACGATGAGGGAGTTGCCGGCGAGCAGCGGGACGAGCTGGCCGTCGGTGCTTCCGGGCGCCAGCACCGAGCCCTTGCCCGCCTGGGCGACGGTCGAGGGCAGGCGGACCTTCACCTGGGTGCCGTTCTTGCCGATGATGACGGCCTGGGCGGAGGTGAAGTCGGTGACCACCGGAGAACCCGCGGCGATCGTGAGCGCCAGGTCGTCACCCGCCCGCCCGATGCCGATCGGCTGCGCGGCCTGCCCGCTGCGTACCGGCGCGGCCTGGCCGTTGGCGGGCACCGGGACCCACAGCACCGAGGTCGCGTCGATGGCGGAGGAGCCGAGCGGCCCGGTGAGGCCGAGCGGCGAGCCCATCGTCGCGAGGGTCATCGGGTCGAGCCGCTGGACGCTGCCCTTCTGCTGGTCCAGCGCGTACGCCTGGCCCGAGCCGGACACCACCTGCATGCCGGCGGCACCGCGGTACGTGGCGCCCTGCACGACGTTGAGATGCGCCGGGTCGACGCGGCTGACCACGCCGGTCACCTCGTCGACGATGAGGACGACGCCGCCCTGCTGGATCACCTTCATCGGGTGACCGGTGGAGCCGGACAGCGTGACCTTGCCGTCCACCTTGCCGGACAGCCCGTTGACGTGGACGAGCTCCCCCCGGTGGACGGACGTCAGCCAACCACCGACGTCCGACAGGTGATACTTCGCACTGGCCATGCCGACGCCGAACACGACGGCGGCGGCACACAGCACGCCCACGACTCCGATCGCGATATGCCCGGTCAGCCGATCACGACGGAAGAACTTGCGCTCCCCGCTCACCGTTTCCTACCTCCCGCGTCGCACCCCGGCCCATCGGTGATGCAAGGGTCACCTTAATGTGTCCAAGCCGGTCAAATCGCGGTAGTGCCCAATTGGTGACACAGTTCTCTGACCAGCAACGGTGAGTGACCGAAATGGACGTCGTTTTCCGGGGAAGAGGACGTCCATAGGCCGGTGCCGCCTGCCTCGAGCGGTTGGACGCGCGGGCCCGCGAGCCGGTTCCTTCCCGGCCGACTGTTCTTTCAGCCGATGACACACCCGAAAACGTCGGCGAGGCCGGCGCGCCCACTCTCGGTGAGGACGAGGGAGCGGCGGGACGAACCCCGTTCGAACCAGCCGATCTCGATCATGCCGGCGGTCACCGCCGCACCGAGTGCGCCGTTGAGGTGAGGACGACGCTCGGTCCAGTCGAGGCAGTGCCCGGCGAACCTCCGCCGCGACGTGCGGACCGCGGCCACGTCGACGCCGATGGAGGCGAGACTCTCCTCCCCCTTGCCGGTCACCTCGTACTCGCCGGGCTCGGACGCGTCGACGCCCAGCACGGGTTCGAGCAGACCACGGCCGATCATCGCGTCGAACAGCGCGACCCCGACCCGCCCGGCGAGATGGTCGTAACAGGTACGCGCCTCCCCCAGCGCCACCGCCTGCCTCGACTGCCGCAGGCTGCGCACCTGCACCCGCGGGCTGATCAGGCTCAGCGTCTCGATCACCGAGGCGACCTCGGCGCCCTTGAGCCGGTAGTAGCGGTGCCGCCCCTGCTTGACGACGCTCACCAGGCCACCGTCGAGGAGCTTGCCGAGATGCGAACTCGCCGTGGCCGGACTGACCCCGGCCGTACGGGCCAGCTCACCGGCGGACAGGGGCCTCCCGTCCAGCAGCACCGTGAGCATCGCCGCCCGCGCACGATCGGCGAGCAGCGCCGCCACCGGCGCGATGTCGGAGCCGTAGGGTTCGGGCATACGACGACGTTACGCCCAGGACATTTAGACGGCCGTCGAAGGAACGCCACGCCGGTGGGCGGGAAGGCGTAACCGAGTTGGGGGTAGGGCTGAGAATCCGCTAGTGTTTGGCGTGTCGCCAGGGGGGATCACCTCCCAGGAGACAACGCGGACGTGGCTCAGTTGGTAGAGCATCACCTTGCCAAGGTGAGGGTCGCGGGTTCGAATCCCGTCGTCCGCTCGGAGAGGTCTTGCCAAAAGGCCTCACTCGGTGGAGTGGCCGAGAGGCGAGGCAACGGCCTGCAAAGCCGTGTACACGGGTTCAAATCCCGTCTCCACCTCTGAAGCACTCGGCTTCATGAGGGCGATTAGCTCAGTGGGAGAGCGCTACCTTGACACGGTAGAGGTCACTGGTTCAATCCCAGTATCGCCCACCACGTGAAAGCGCAGGTCAGAGGCCCTGCCCCATCTCCGGAGGGGCAGGGCCTCAGGCGTCTATGGGCGATATTTGGGCGATGATCTTGGCGCCCTGGTTCGCCGCCGCCTGTTGCACGGCTGTCAGTTGCTTGATCGTTTCTTCCATCCGAGGCAGAAGCGCGACGAGCGCTGCCTGCTCCTGAGGCCGCAGTGCGAGGAGTGATGACTCCCAGCGAGCCTGCAGGACGGCGAGGATTCGCTCCTTGGTCTCGGGCGTCACATGTTCGTAGATGCCGCCCATACCGCGCATCTTCTGACCGAGGCGGGCCGCGCGGCCGATCTCGGGGATCCCGTCATCGGCCAGCCACGTCCGGTGGCTGTGCCGTCCTTCGTGGAAGGTGAAGCCGGGCAAGATCGGCGGGATCCGCTTGCCCGTCTCTCGGTCCCGTGCAACACCATCCCAGGCGGGGCGCCAGAACCGCCGCCCGAAGTTGCTCCGGCGCAGAACGCCGCCCTTCTCCCCCACAAAGACGAAGGAACGGTCGCAGTCCTCCAGCAGCGCCTCGTACAGATCGGCGAGGAACGAAGGAAGCTGCACCCACCGCTTGCCCGCCGGAGACTTGGTGCGCTTGGCCTTGACGAGTTGACCTTGAGCCTCGGCCAGTGGCTCGACCACTCGGATGGCGCGGTTGATCTCGTCGTACTCGTGCGGCTGGAGGGCCGACACCGTCGGTGTAATCGGACTCGTCCAGCATCGCCCGGGACCGTCTGCACTGCCGCAGCGTCTCGCCCAGCGCCGCGCCCCCGCCCGCGTTCTGATGGCGGCGGCATCTGCGCCAAACTCGCGCGCAGATGGCGCACGTGCCCCTCGTTGACCCGAGCAGGCACAGGGCTCGATGGCAAGACCGCACCAACGGCCAGAGCGGCTGCCATCGCGTTGAAAGACCGGCGACTCACCTCACGCCCTCCCGCAGATTCGTTGTCGTCCAGGACCGCGCCGGGATCACCGAGAATCAGCGGCAACAGGTTCTCGCGGGGCATACCAACGGCGTCCGCGAATCGCAACAGCTCACGCACGTCATACAGCGTGTCCCGCCGGCCCCGTTCGATCAGGCTCACCGTCGACTGAGACCAGCCCTCGACGACGTTCGCGAGCTCGAGCCGAGAAAGACCGGTCACGGCCCGCAGGATCGCCACCACGGCCCCGACATCAAGACGAGCCAGCGCCCGCCGGTTCCGAATCCCAAAGCCACCCAGGAACCGACATCCCGCGACGCGCATCCCGAACCTGGCATTGTCAGAGGAGGGCGGCTCCGGATCACTGTCGACCCGACGAATCTAGGCCGCGAGCCGGTCACAGCTACCTCATCGCGCACTACCACGTCACCACCCGTATGCGAACACCGACACCGCCGCGCGCCCTGCCCACAGGTGCCGGATCCGGTTCTGGCTAGTCCGTCAAGATCTCATCGCATAACGCGCGTTGCGTTGGGATTGACCACTCGACGCCTGAGCCGGCGACGCTCTCGCCGATCATAGACATCATCACCCCGATCTCTCCAATTCCTAACCCATGAAACAGCAGAGTTCGCCGACAGGCAGAGCACGAGTCTGCAAATTACCATCCCAAGGCTTTCAAGAGTCGATTCCAAGATTTCGCGGAACATTACGGACCCACCCCCGCTGAGCAGGATCAGCCGAAGCCGCAATGCGCTCGAGAATTTCAGCGAATTCCTGGCGCCCGGGAGCGCTCATCCGATCAAGCTCGAATCCTATGTTTTCCAGGGCATTCACCGCAGAATGAGAATCCATTCCGAACTTCGCCGCGTCCTCAAGCATTGCCACGACCGAGAGAAGCGCCTTCAAGAGATATTCCGCCACCATGACTCACCAACTCACCACTCTCGTCAGGATTCCCGTTACCCCCACTCAGCGAGGAGCGCGTTGGCACGCAGGCGTTGACGCCGTCGAAGGTGACGTCCTATCCGGGCCCGACGTACGGCGCCAAGCGCGCGTCGCCTTTCCACAGCCGATGTTGATGTTGTGCACCAGGACCGGCGAATCGCCTGCCAGTACATAGTAGGTGTGAAGGCCGTTGATCGTGAGGTCATAGGTGGTCGCGGTGGCCGTGTAGCGATGAACGTCGAGGACCTCGGCAACCTGGCCCCCCGGGTTCCTGTGAGGCGATCACCCGGCCGTAGGTGGGCAGCGGGAATCATCAGCGGTGTCGAGATCGGCATGCGATATTACATGCCAGGACTCGCTATCCATTGAGTACTCTCCGTCATGGACCACCCCTCGAACAAAGTCGACGGGAACTCGGGTTGCCTCGCCATGCGCCCATCGACCGGGCTGAATAGATGGTGATGCCTGGCCGATCACCTCTGAAAGGCCGAGGAATTACGTCTCTCGCCAGCCGAGTCAAGGGGCGATTCGTCCATTCCCTTGAGTTAAGACTCTTCGGGAACTAAAGCAATCGCCGGTATCCCACGAAGTTCGCCGGGACTCGGCTTCCTACTCCGGTTGCCAACGAGCCCTGCCTCCTACAAGTGACGCCAGGCGTGATTCAGCCGCCCGTTGCCGCCGAGGACAGTCGCGATGTCGAGCGCTTCACGCTGCCCGTTGACGGAGAATCGCGGGCAGATGTCATTGTGGACAAGGAACGGGGCGACACTCGCTTCGACTTAACAGGCGTGGACGTGATCGATGGTGAGGTTGTACATGACCATCAACGCCGCGTAGGAGCGAACCGCCACAACCACGGCCTGACGGCGGCCGATCACCTTCGTCTTACCATCGGCCAGCAGCACCTGAGTAAGCCCCGAGCCGACCATGGGCGCCAAGCTTCCGCAGCGCGAAGGGAAATTTTCACCAGTCGCAGACGTAATCGAACTCCGCCCCATCGCCGCGCACGGAATACATCATAGCAGAAAGACTCTTATCCTTTTCGTCACGCGCTGCGAAAGAGTTCAGTGCCTCACCGAACCGACCAGCTCCGTCCGCCACTCCCGAAAACATCGACATCGCCGACTGGTCGATCAATTGAGCGCTATGCCAAAGCAGGGAGAGCACGATGATAACATTTCTAATATCGTCGATCCTACTTGCCAGCGCTGCGGCCCGAAGCCCCAAGACAAGCCATCTAGGTTCCCTCTCACGTACAGCCAGGACTGCCATTCGCTGGCAATACGCCGTCAACAGCGTCTCACTAAGCGCACCCAGCATAAGGTGAACCTGGCCGTAGTCATCCTCATGATTAAGCGACCGGCAGATCGCGCCGATCACTCGGTCACGCTCTGAGTGATACGGCGAATCGATATACCGCTCTTTTGGATCAACCCGCAACTGATCTACAGCCTCAGCCGGAATGCTCATTCTTCTCCACTATGACGGCGGCAAAATAAATTTCCTGTCTGGCGAAAATCGATACCCAGCACGAAGAAGTCCAATTATCTCCAGCCTATATACTTTAGGCCGCGCCATCACGGGATCCCAAAGGTTGTCGTGATATCCCCACCCGGGATTCTCCCCGGACCATGGGCAGCACCAGGACATGGACGCAACGCACAGTGGGCGGTCGGCCCCGCCGCTTGGGCTTTGACCGGGCAGAGTGCCGACGCGAGATCAGGTCACGGTGCCGGCGCAGCGCGGTGTCCGGGCGTACCAGCAACCGCATCTGCCATAGCACCTCCGGTCTCCGCCGGTGCAGCAACGCCGCAAGCAAGACCCGGTCCTGCTGAGAGAACCGGACCTTCCTGTCGCCCAGTTGGCGTTCCAAGACCGCGATCTGATGCCGCAGGACCAAGATCTCGGTGTCCTTGTCCCGATCGCTCGCCGGAAGAAGACGCAGGACCGCGAACGTGTTCGTTACCGTCAGGTAGGCCAGTCGTAACAGCACAGTCGCGCATGATGCCGCAGCACCCGTGTTGCCCTGGCCCCTTCCCGTACTGGGGCAGGGCGGATACCCCCGTGTTGGTCGGCGCAGGTTCGCAGGTTCCTTGCCGCCCTCGGGCCGGCTCGCTCTAAGGTCACCACGCCACGTCCGGTGAGTGCGGACGAGTTCCTCCCGGGCGGGAGGCGTCCACCTCCATCATCACTGTCAGCGGTTGCGGCAGCGGGCGTCGACGGGCCAGCGGTCCACGATCTTCCCATCCTCGACGATGACCAGCTCGTCGGCGAGGTTCACCACCGGGCAGGCGTGGTTCGGCACCACCGTGACGACCTCGCCTGCGGACGGGCGCTCTCCGGCGCCGATCTCGACGATGCCGTGGTGGTCGAAGGTGCGCGTGACCACGGCGTCCGGGTACGTGGGAACGGCGCCGAAGCCGGCGACGGTGGGCGGGCCGTCCTTGGACAGCACCTTGGCGCCCGCGTCGACGACGAAACGACGGGGAGACGCGCTGACCGACACCACGGTCGCGGCGACGGCCATGGCCACGTCTTCCGGGCGTACCGCTCCCAGCGCGGTCTGCTGGCGGTCGCCGAAGACGAACGTCCCGGGCCGCTCCTCGGTCACGCCGTCGCGAGCGGACGCGATCGCCGTCGGTGTCGACCCCGAGGACAGGACCTGGACGTCATGGCCGTCGGCGCGCAGTGCTTCGGCGGCGGTGAGCAGCGAACGTACCTCGTCGTCGGCCGCCTCGCCGGTCGCGCCCGGCGACCGGTAGGAGTGCCCGCCGTGGGTGAAGACGCCCACGACGTTCAGGCCGTGCGCGCGTGCGGCTCCGGCGACGTCGGCGGCGGCGCCCGCGTCGGGCACGCCCGTACGGCCCTCCCCCGAGTCCACCTCGATCAGGACCTCAAGGCCGCGGGCGACATCACCGAGCGGCGCCGCCGCCGCGGCCGAGTCGATGCCCACCCGCAGCCGGCAGCGTTCCGCCAGCGCGGCCAGGCGGCGAGCCTTGGGAGACGACGGCCACACCGGATAGGCGATGAAGATGTCGCGGATGCCCGCGGCCGCGAACACCTCGGCCTCACCGATCGTCGCGGTCGTGATGCCGTCCGCCCCGGCGTCGAGCTGACGGCGTGCGATCTCCACGCACTTGTGCGTCTTCGTGTGCGGGCGGAAGCCGACACCCCGCTCGGCCAGCGCGGTCGCCATACGGCGGATGTTGCCCTCCATCGTCGGCAGGTCCACCACGACCGCAGGAGTGTCGAGCCCTTCGGGTAGCGGCCATCGCGCGAACGCGGCACGCGCCTCGGGCCGGATCACTGCGGCGTCGTTCATCGTGGCCTCTCTCGGTGAGGATGAGGTGTGCTTACGTACGGTCGGGAAGACGGCCGGCGCACGTGGGGAGAGGGGGCTCGCTCGCGCGTGGCGGCAGGCCGGCCGCGTCGTACAGGGCATCCAGTACCCGCAGTGTGTTCACCGGATCGGCTCCGCCGCCGGGTAGCGGCGCGCCCGTGCGCACCGCCTCGGCGAAGGCGGCGAGCTGGTACCGGTACGTGCTTCCGCCGGCGACGGACTCATGGCCGGTGAGGCCCTCGGGCGTACGCAGCGTGATCCTGTTTCCCAGATGGGGGGCCAGCGGGTTCTCGGCGCTGAGCGTACCCCGCTCACACTCGATCTCCACGGTGGCGGTGAACCGCCGATCGGCGACCATCGACGCGTGAACCCGGCCGCGCGCCCCGCCGGGGAAGGCGAGTTCGCCGGTCATCGTGACGTCGACGCCCGGGGCACCCTCGACCGCATGGGCGCGGACCACGTCCGGCTCCTCACCCATGAACGTGCGAACCCAGTGGACCGGGTAGAAACCCAGATCCATCATGGCCCCGCCCGCGAGGTCGCGGGCGAATCGGATGTCGGCGGGGTCGGTGATGGCGGTGGTGAACCGGGCGTCGATCCGGCGTACCCGCCCCAGCACACCCGTCCCCAGGATGGCCGACACGCGGACGGCCATCGGATGGAACCGCCAGTGCGCCGCCTCGCACAGCACCAGTCCGGCGGCGTCCGCCACGGCGATCAGCTCGGCCGCCTGCTCCGCGCTCGCCGCGAGCGGCTTCTCGCACAGGACGTGCTTGCCCGCCCGTAGCGCGGCCAGCGTCCAGCCGTGGTGCATCGCCAGCGGCAGTGCCACGTAGATCGCGTCGACGTCGGCGCGTTCCAGCAGTTCCCGGTATCCCGCGGCGACGCACGGTATCCCGTGAGCGTCCGCGAACGCGCGCGCCCGGGCCGGGTCGCGCGCCGCCACGGCGACGGCCTCGACACCGTCCAGCTCCGACGCGGGTGAGATGACCGCCTGGGGAGCGATGCGGGCCGCCCCCAGGATCCCGATGCGTAGCGGCGGCACCGGACACGCTCCTTCCGTACGGCCGGCCCACGGGCGAAAGTGGCCGTGTCCCGGCAGTGGTCGGCTGGTCAGGTCGAGCTCGGTGTCTCGTCGAAGCCGACGTCACCGTTGAGGGTCATGCCACCGTCGACGACGAGTTCGTGCCCGGTGACGTAGCGGGCCTCATCGGAGGCGAGGAAGACCGCGGCGCCGGCCAGGTCGGAGGGGCCCGCGATGCGGTTCACCGGAATGCGCGCCTCGTACACGGCACGGACGTCGGGTGTGTAGGCGCCGGCCGTCAGCCCGGTGTCGGTGGCGCCCGGCGCGATCGCGTTCACGGTGATCCCGTGCCCGGCCAGCTCGACCGCCAGCGATGTGGTCAGGCCGTGCACGCCGCCCTTTCCCGTGACGTACGCGGTGGCCTGGGAGACCGGCTGCACGCGGGTGATCGATGTGACGTTGATGATCCGGCCGGACCCGCTCGGCACCATCCTGGCTGCGGCGGCCCGGCAGCCGTAGAAGTAGCCGTGCAGGTTCGTGGCGAGCTGGCGGTGCCATTCGTCGTGGGTCATGTCGAGGAACGAACGGATCAGCAGCCACCCGGCGTTATTGACCCAGATGTCCAGCCCGCCCCATCGCCGCTCGACCTCGGAGGCCAGCGCCTCGACCTGCTCGTGGTCGGAGGTGTCGCCCTGGACGAACAGGGTGTCGCGGCCGGCCGCGCGGATCTCCGACTCGGCCTCGTCGGCGCCTTCCCTGCCCGCGAGGTACAGGCTGGCCACGTTGGCGCCGGCCTGCCCGAGAGCCACCGCGATCGCCTGCCCGATGCCGCTGGACGCCCCGGTGACCACGGCGCGCTTTCCGGTCAGATCGAACACGTCGACCTCCTCATCTGTCGTGCCGATGTCGTGCTGAATCGATCATTCGAAGCCGTCGCCGGAGTGCTCGGGTCAGAGCCGAGGGTCGATGACGGACTTCAACCCGTGTCCGCGGCGCAGGTCGTCGAAGACCTCCGCCCATGCCGCGAGGGGCGCGACACGGCTCACCAGCGGTTCGAGGAGAACCTCGCCCCGCTCGACCAGTCCGATCGCCCGGGCCCAGGACGCGGGTGTCGAGGCGAAGCCGGAGGTGATGACGAGCTCCCGTTCGAAGACCCGGTCGAGCGGCACCGTCACCGGTCTCCCGAACACCCCGACCTGGATGTACCGGCCTCCCGGGCGGGTCGACTCGAGCGCCGCGGCCGCTCCCCCGCCGCTTCCGGAGCACTCGATCGCCACGTCGACCAGGCCGGCCCCGGCCGGATCCATCGTGGTGCGCATGCCCATGCTCCGCGCGAGGTCCAGCCTCTCGGCGTCACTGGGCAGACCCGCGACGGTCACATCACCGCCCATCGCGGCGGCGACCTGCGCCGCCAGGAGACCCATCGGCCCCGGCCCCACGACGAGGACCTCGTCGCCGGCGGTGACCGTGGGAGGGTCGAACAGGCAGTTGCAGACGCAGGCCAGGGGCTCGACGAGTGCGGCGGCGTGCTCGCCGAGCCGGTCCGGGACCGCGTGCAGGTTGCCGACCGGCACGACGAGCCTGCTCGCGAAGCCCCCGTCGGCCCGCGACCCGATCGACCTACGTCCCGCGCACAGGTTCGGCCGCCCGCTCCGGCACATCAGGCAGGTACGGCAGGTGGCGTAGTACGTCTCGGTCACCACCCGCGTACCGGTCCACGCGGTGTCGACGCCCTCGCCGGTGGCCGCGACGACGCCGGACACCTCGTGGCCCATCGTCACCGGAGGGTCGGTGGGGTACTCCCCCGCCTCGATGTGCAGGTCCGTGCCGCACACGCCGGTGCCGTGCACCTCGATGAGCACCTGGCCCGGGCCCGGCTCGCGCTCCGGCCGGTCGACGAGGCCGAGATGGCCGACGCCCGCCGCGAGCTTCGCGAGTCCCTTCATGAGAGCTCCATTCCACCGAATCCGGGACCGTGCTCCACCGATGGTGGGACAGGTCGTGACGTCCTTCCCCGCCGCGGACGGACGGTCAGTCCATGCTGTCGCGTACGGTCGTGACGATCCGCTCCACCGAGGGCATCGCGAGATCCTCCAGCGACTCGGCGGCCGGCAGCGGAATGTGCGGCGTCGTGATCCGCACGATCGGCCCGTCCAGGTAGTGGAACGACTCCGCGGCGACGATCGAGGTGACCTCGGCTCCCCAGCCGCAGAGACGCGGGTTCTCCTCCACCGTGAACAGCCGGTTCGTACGGCCGACCGACTCCAGGATCGTGGCGGTGTCCAGGGGGACCAGCGAGCGGACGTCGACGACCTCGCAGTCGATGCCGTCGCCGGCGAGGGTCTCGGCCGCCTGAAGCGCGCGCGGCACCATCGGCCCGAGCGCGAGCACCGTCGCGTCCGTGCCGGGGCGGCGCACCGTCGCCGTGCCGAGTTCGTCGACCATCTCGCCGTCCTCGACGTCCTCATGGATCCCGTACATCGACTTGGCCTCGAAGACGAGGACCGGGTCCGGGTCACGTACCGCGGCGGCGAGCAAGCCGACCATGTCCCGTGGCGTCGACGGAACCACCACCTTCAGTCCTGGCACGGCCATGGCCCAGCTCTCCACCGCCTGGGAGTGCTGTGCCCCGAAGCGCGCTCCGCCACCGTTGGCGGAGCGGATGACCAGGGGAAAGGACACCTGCCCGTTGGTCATGTAGCGGCTCTTGGCGATCTCGTTCACCACGATGTCCCAGCACACCGCGTAGAAGTCGGAGAACATGATCTCGGCGATCGGGCGCATGCCGGTCATCGCCGCGCCCATCGCCGCGCCGAGGATCGCCTGCTCGGAGATGGGGGTGTCGCGGACCCTCGCGGGGCCGAACTCGTCGAGCAGGCCGACGGTGGTCTTGAACACCCCTCCGGCGGCCGCCACGTCCTCACCGAGGAGGACGACGCTCTCGTCGCGCCGCATCTCCTGGGCGATCGCGCGCGCCACCGCGTTGCGGAATGTCAGTTTCGCCACGTCGAACCTCCGTCGGCCCACACATCGGTCAGCAGAGCCTCGGGACCAGGCCGGGGCGCGGCACTCGCCTGCTCTGTCGCGTCGTCCACGGCGGCGGTCACCGCGGTGTCGATCTCGTTCAGCACCTCTTCGGCCACGCCGGCGGCCAGCAGCCGCTCGCGGTAGAGGGGCACGGGGTCCCTGGCCATCCACTCCCGCACCTCATCGTCGGGCCGGTACTTGCCCGGATCGGCGCGGGAGTGGCCTCCGTGCCGGTACGTGATCGCCTCGATGAGGCTCGGCCCGCCCCCGGCGCGTGCCTTGGCCAGCGCGGTCAGGGCGGTCTGGTGGACGACGTCGGCGTCGTTGCCGTCGATGACGATCGATTCCAGCCCGTACGCGCTCGCGCGGTCGGCGGCCGGGCTGGGAACCGCGGTGACCTCGCCGATCGGCGTGTACTCCATGTATTGGTTGTTCTCGCAGACGAACACGACCGGAAGCCTCCACACGGCGGCGAAGTTGAGCGCCTCGTGGAAGGCCCCGATGTTGGTGGTCCCGTCGCCGAAGAAGCAGACCGCGACCTGCTCGGTGCCGCGAAGCTGAGCGCTCCAGGCCGCTCCGCAGGCGATGGGCAGATGCGCCCCGATGATCGCGTAGCTTCCCATCACTCCGTGATCGACGCTGGTCAGGTGCATCGATCCGCCCTTGCCACCGAGCAGGCCGGTCGACCGGCCCATCAGCTCGGACATGATCGGTACCATCGGCACCCGCCGGGCCAGCGTGTGCGCGTGGCCGCGGTAGGTGGCGTAGGTCCAGTCGTCGGGGCGCATGGCCGCCCCGAACCCGGCGGCGATCGCCTCCTGGCCGGGCGACAGATGGATGGTCCCTTTGACCAGGTTCTTCATGAAGAGGTCGTACACCCGCTTCTCGAACTTCCGCATTTCCACCTGCAGCCGATAGATCTTCAGCCGCAGCTCGAGGTCGACGGGTGTCGGCCCGCCGGCATTGCCCTGGTTCGCGTCGGCGGCGGAGTCAGCCGATGTGATCATGTACCGCTCCCGGATGAGTTTGGCCCACGCGTCGACTCATCGACCGCGTACGGGCCGCTCGGTCAACGCCGGTTCCGGCCCGCTGGGGACTGCCAGATTATTGGATCCACTTCGACGGGTCAATAGATCGGATCCGATTAACTTTCGAATCACACCGGTTCCTGCCAGTTGACAGGTATCCGTCCACCCCGGATCGTTATATCGGATCCAATTAGGGGAGCATTGATGGACTTGACCGCAGCACGCCTCCAGGCGCTTCTCGACGCCGCACGCGCCGACGTGGACGCGAGACTGGTCCCCGCGTGCCAGATCTCGGTGGGGCTCGACGACGAGATCGTGGCCTTCGAGACGTTCGGCGACGCCGGCCCCGGCACCCGGTTCGCGGCCCGGTCGATCACCAAGGCGCTGGTGGCCTCGGCGATCTGGCTGCTGCTCGGCGAGGGCCTGGTCGATCCGGACGCGCCGGTCGGCCGTTACGTCCCCGAGTTCGACGCGGACGGCAGAGAGACGGTGACCGTGGACCACCTGCTGCTGCACACGGCCGGGCTCGCGAACGCCCCTATGACGTGGCGGGACGGAACCGAGCCGGACCGGCGACGGCGGCAGTTCACCCGGTGGCGTCCGGCGACCAGGCCGGGCAGCCGTTATGCCTACCACAGCGCGTCCGCGCACTGGGTCCTCGCCGACATCATCGAACGCCTCAGCGGGACCGACTTTCGCGACTTCGTCCACGAGCGGGTGTGCCGGCCGCTCGGCCTCCCGCGTGTCCTCGGCATCCCTGCGGCGGCGCAGCAGGACATCGCGACGGTGACGTGGATGGGAACCGGCGAGTGGGGCGGCGGAACCCCCGCCATCGACCGCGCGATGAACGAACCGGAGGTACGGGCCGCCGGCCTGCCGTCCGGGGGCGCCTTCTTCACCGCGGCCGAACTGGCCCGCTTCTACCAGGCCCTCCTGTACGACACGGGGCACCTGTGGCAGCCCGAGGTGCTCGCCGACGCCACCGGGACGATCCGCTGCGAACTGCGGGACCCGATATTCCGCGTCCCGTGCAACCGCAGCAGGGGGCTGGTCATCGCCGGCGCCGACGGGAAGCACACCCGGCGCTACGGGGCTTTCGGACACACCAGCTCACCGGCCGCGTTCGGCCATGCCGGCGCCCACTTCCAGGTCGCGTGGGCCGACCCGGCCACCGGGCTGTCCTTCGCCTACCTCACCAACGGCGTCGTTCCAGAACCGGCCGGGGAGATCGAACGCGCCGTACGGCTCTCCACCCACGCCGCCTCTCTGCTCGAACCGGCCGGGTGAGCGGGGCTCAGCGGTCGAAGTCCTCGCGCAGCGCGGCGATCCGCAGCCGCGCGCGCTCGATGTGCAACCGCATGATGTCCTCGGCGCCGCGGCGGTTCTGCGACCTGAGCGCTTCGACGATCAGCCGGTGGTCGCACTGGAAGAGGGTGAAGTCCTCCGGCTCGAACTGCTTGACGAGGATCCGGCGGTATTGCTGCGTGGTGTTCCAGAACCCCTCGACCAGCCGCGTCAGGTGGGGAAGGTGGTCCCTCGCGATGCAGCTCACGTGGAAGCGCCGGTCGGCCTCGATCCAGGCGACGTAGTTTCCGGCCACCGACTCGGCCTGGTCGGCGAAGGCGCACGCTCGCGCGAGCTCCTCCTCGGTCAGCAGTCCGATGCTCTCCGACAGCGCCAGCGGCTCGACCCGCTCGCGGATCTTGTAGAGCTCCATGCACTCGTCGAAGTCGAGGACGGCCACCTTCGCGCCGCTGTGCGGCCGGATCGTGACCAGTCCTTCGCGTTCGAGGAGGGCGAGTGCCTCGCGAACCGGGATCCGGCTCACTCCCAGATCCTTGGCCACCGCCTCCTGGCGAACCGGCGTGCCGGGCTTGATCAGCCCCTCGAAGATCTGCTCGCGCAGGTACTGCGCGACCATCTGCGCGCGCGGCTCGTAGTCCCGCTGCTCGTCGCCGCTGGTATCCGTCGTGCTCACGTCACCGTCTCTACCGACAACGGGCTCACGATGACGGCACCGCCGCCGTAGGAGTAAGCCGCCCGATCAATGGTCACCGACATTCCGTTTCCTCTCCAGGTTGCCCGGTCCGCCGCGAGCACGCAACCGATCACCCACCGACCACCGGAGCGTCCATCTCGGCGGCGTAGCGGCCCGCGGTCCAACCACCGTCGACGAGCACTTCCCCGCCCGTCATGTACGAGGCGCGATCGGAGGCCACGAACGCCACGACCTCGGCGATCTCGGCCGGGCCGCCGATCCGGCCCAGCGCCATGCGCGCGTAGAAGGGCGGGTGCACGCCGCCCGGCGCGCCCATCTCGGTGTCGACCCCGCCCGGCCGGACGACGTTCACCCGGACCCCCGAGCCCCCGAGCTCCATGGCGGCGACCTTCGTGAGCGCGGCGATGCCGGCCTTGCTCGCGGCGTACACGCCGAGGCCCTCGCAGGGCGTGGTCGCCACCACTGAACCGAGGTTGACGATGCTGCCGCCGCCGGCCTCGGACATGACGCGCCCCGCCGTACGGATCCCGAGCACGCAGCCGAGCAGGTTCACCGAGACCATGCGGTCGACGTGCTCGGGTGTGGCGTCGGTCAGCCCGGCCACCTCCATCACGCCGGCGTTGTTGACCAGCACGTCGAGCCGGCCGAACTCCGAGACGGCCAGGCCGACGGCGGCCTCCCAGTCGGCCTGTGCCGTCACGTCGAGCCGGCAGGCTCGCGCTCCGACCTCGGCGGCGAGTGCCCGCACGGCGTCGTGGCGCACGTCGCCGGCGATGACGGAGGCTCCGTTCGCGACGAGACACCGGACGATGGCCGCCCCGACCCCGCGGGCCGCCCCGGTGACGAGCGCGACCCGGCCGGACAGCTCCGCCGATGTCGATGCCGACGTCGCCATTCGCCTCACCCCTTGTCCGCCAATGGATCCAAAGATGACACTCGCGGCGGACGCCGTCAACTCTCGACGGCGCCACCCCAACCCCCGAACGCTCTCCGATATCGCACATGAGCGGTGATCGGAGCCGTATGTACACGCAAGCCGAGACCAGGCCCGACGGTTGACGTGATCACACCGATCGGACAGCATGGATCCAATTCTGCCTGGCATCGAGGTTCTCGTGCCATGGAGCGGACCGCGCTGGCGAGGAGGCACGCGTGCTGCTGGCGACTCAGTACTACCGTCCACCGTTTCCCGACCGGGCCCGATGGGGCGAAGATCTGCGCCAGATCCGGGACACCGGCCTGGAGGCGATCCAGATCTGGGCGACCTGGGCCTGGCTGGAGCCCGAGCCGGGACGGTTCGTCTACGACGACGTCGATGAGCTGTTCGAGCAGGCCGGCCGGGCCGGCCTGAAGGTCATCGTCAACACCATCGCCGAGCTGTTCCCCTACTGGATCCACCGGGAGGTCCCCGACTCCCGCCTCGTGGACCACCTCGGCCGCCCGGAGCAGTCCGCCACGATGAGCTACTCCCCCGTCGGGCTCGTCCCCGGTGGATGCCCGGACAACCCTCGTGTACGGGAGCTGATCGGCCGGTTCCTCACCGACCTCGCCGGCCGCTACGCCGGGTCCGGCGAACTGCTGGTGTGGGACTGCTGGAACGAGGTCCGGGTCAAGGAGGAGAGCGCGGGTTACACCTGTTACTGCGACCACACGCTCGCCGCCTGGCACGACTGGCTGCGGCGCAGGTACGGCACCGTCGACGCCCTCTCCGCCGCCTGGCATCGCAGGCTGTCCTGCTGGGAGGACGCCCCTCCGGGGCGCGGACCAGGCCGGAGCTGGGTGGAGACCATCGAGTTCTGCGAGTTCCTGTCGGACCGCACCGCCGGGCTGCTGTCCCACCGGGCGGACTCGATCCGTGCCGCCGATCCCGACCACCCCGTCATCGCCCACGGGCTGATGCCGCTGCCGGTCCGGCCCACCGGCCGGCACGAGCAGCCGCTGCTGCGCGGAAGCGACTGGGAGCTCGCGTCCCGGCTGGACGGGTTCGGCGTCTCGCAGTTCCCGGCCTGGTTCGCCCGGACCCCGCCGGAGTTCGGCCTACGTCTGGAGGCGGCACGCTCCGCGACCGGAGACCGTCCCTTCTGGGTGTCGGAGTTGCAGGGAGGCGCGGCCGGCGCCGGGCTGACGGCGATGGATCCGGTGCACGCCGACCTCCAGCAACGCTGGATCTGGGCGTCCTACGGCCGGGGTGCCAAGGCGATCAACTTCTGGTGCTGGCGCGATGAGGTGTTCGGCCGCGAGTCCGGAGGTTTCGGTGTGGCGGGCGACGACGGGCACGCGGAGCGGCGGCTCGCCGCTCTGCGCGACACCACGCGCGTACTGCGCGCACACGCGGGGATCCTCGACGGCTACCGCCCGGACCAGGCGGCGGTCGGTGTGGTCTACGAGCCGTCGGCCGCGCGGACGGACTTCGCGATGAACGGTGCCGACGCGGGCCAGGCGATGGACGACACGGCGGGCTGGATCAAGACGCTGGAACGCCTTCAGGTCCCCTATGACGTCCTGGAGAGCGCGCACCTCGCCGACCTGTCGCCCTACCGGCTGCTGATCCTGCCCTGGGCGCTGGTCGTACGACCGGAGGCCGCCGACGCCCTGGCCCGCTGGACCGAGGCCGGTGGCACCCTCATCGTCGAGTCCTCGGTGGACGCCTACTCGCCGCTGGGCTTCTACCGCTACCCCGATGAACGACCGTTCGCCGCGCGCCTGGGAGTCCGGAGCCGCGGGCGGCGCCCCGTAGACGCCGGGACACTCGCGTTCACCGTCGACGGCGTCACCGGCTCGCTGCCCGTCGCCGGATGGCTCGAGGAGTTCGACGCCACCGGTGCGGAGGTGCTCGGCGCGTCGTCCCACGGCCCCGCGCTGATCCGCCGAGCGGTCGGATCCGGCACGGTCGTCGCGGTCGGCCTGCACGCAGGTCTGGCCGGTGACGGTGAGCGTTCGGCGGGCCTGGAGGGCCTGCTCCGTACCCTGGTCGAGGCCGGCGCCCCCACGGCGCTGCGATGCGATGTGGGTGACGGCGAGGTCGTGCAGTGGCGTACCGGCCGGTCGGGAGACCACCGGCTGCTGTTCGTGACCAACGACGGCGAGGCCACGACGGTGTCGTTCACCGGCTCCGCGGACCTGTTCGACGGCGACCTGGCCGAAGACCTGCTCACCGGCGCCACGGCCAAGGTGACGAGCCAGGAGGGACGGGCGTCGCTCACCCTCTCCCTGGCCCCGGGCGGCAGCCATGTCCTCTGTTGTCCACCGCCGGTCCCGCACTGACGCGTGGCGTGGGCGGATCCCCGTACGGATCCGCCCACGCCTCCTTGGGTCATGGCCGACCGGCGCCCGGAACGTCGACGGCGCACGAGAACAGCGCGGAGAGGCGTACGGCCGCCGGGTCGGTCGTGCCGAACGGCGGCGCGGCGCACAGGAAGAGGGTTCGCCGGTCCACGCCACCGAGCGTCAGCGCGAACACCGACAGGTCACCGGTGTCGACACGGTCGATGACCTCACCGCCCTCGCGTACCCGCATCGCGCCCTTCCCCTTCGCGTCGGCCACCCACAGGCACCCTTCGGCATCGAGTGTCATACCGTCGGGGAGCACCGGCTGGCGCTCCGTCGCCTCTTCGAGGTCGTAGAACTCGGTGCCGCCGCCGAAGTCGGCCCAGACCCGGCGGCCGGACAGCGATCCGTCCGGCGCCCGGTCGAAGGCGGTGATCCGCGCCGCGAAGGTCTCGGCCACCAACAGCGTCCTCCCGTCCGGCGTGATCACCACACCGTTGGGAAAGACCACGCCGGTGGCGGCCGGCCAGGTACTCCCGTCCGGTTCGACGCGCACCAGGTTGGTCGCCACGATCCGGGACGGACGCGAGGGGTCGGGCACGCCGAAGCTGCCGACGTAGGCACCTCCGGCTTCGTCGACCACCATGTCGTTGGCCGGCCCGATCGCCAGGCCGGACAGGTCGGCGGCCTCCAGCAGCGTCCCTTCCTCCCATCGGAGCAGCCGCTGGTCGAGCATTGACACGACCAGCAGCCGCCCCTGGGGGTCAAAGCCCAATCCGGATGGCTGTCCGGGGACCTCGATGATCCTCTCGCCGGTGCCGTCCGGCGTGAACGACCAAACGTGCCGGTCGTAGAAGTCCGAGGCGTACAGGCGGCCCTCGCGCCATCGGGGGCCCTCGAGGAAATGGAATCCCTCGGCGAGAAGGGTGGGTTCACGCCCGGGTCGTTCGGTCATCGGTCTCCTCCGTTACGGCCGGGTCCGGCATGGTGGATAAAGGTCAGGGCCTCATGAAGTCGAGCTTCTTGACGAAGCACTTGCACTTCGCGGAGTACTCGCCGAGTCCGAACGTCACCGGCCCACCGGTGGAGCCCGCGGAGAAGTCGACGGAGGCCATACGGGACGATGCGTAGGACGAGCCGAGCGCGGCCAGCCCTTGCCCGAACCTCTCCGGCGTCCAGCCGGCGCCGATCTTGCGCGCCGAGTCCAGCCACAGCATGAACCCGTCGCAGTAGGAGGCCTGGAACGTGCTCGCACCGGCCTGTCCGGGGTTCATGTAGTCGGTGCCGACGCCGCCGGACAGGATCGACATGCAGGACTTGAAGCCCGGCGTGACCTGGTCGTCCTCGTACGGCGAAGTACGGTCGCTGCTGACCCGGCTCGCGTCGGCGGCGATGCCCGACGGGCCGACCACGCTGCTCACCCCGATCGCGCCCGCGTTCTGCCTCGGGCTTCCGTACTGCGAGGCGACCTGCACCATGGCCTGGTAGTCGGAGAAGCCGTACCTCGGGTGGTAGTTCTGGCTCTGGGCCTGGTTGGAGAAGTTCAGGTAGTCCACGACGCTGGTGAGCATGAAGATCCGGCTGACGCCGGCCGACTTGAACCCGAGCACCGCGTTGTCGGTCTGTGCCTGGTCGTTGCTGGTGATGTACTTGACCTGCGGTGCGGGGACTCCGGCGGCGGCGAACGCCGGCTTCATCGCCTGCTCGTAGTTGCGGTGCATCACCGGAAGGTCGGTGAGCAGGACACCGACCTTGGCTCCGTCAAGGAAGCCCGCGGTCTTCGCCAGCGACGCCAGCGCCTTCATCTGGGTGTCGATGGTGGCGTACGTCGTGGCGATGTAGGGCGCCACCGACTTCAGGAAGGTCGAGTCGGTGGCGGTGGCGATGCCGGTGTAGGCCATCTTGTGATCGGCCATGCACTGCCAGCCCTGCTCGGCGGTGAAGATCGACGCGTCGATGACGACCTCGCGCCGGTCGTCCTCGGCCATCTGGTCGCAGTACTTGGTCATCTGGTCGGGCGTAACGTACTGGTCGATCGTGTAGGGCTTGGCCTCGATCCGACGGCCGCCCACACCGCCGTTCTTGTTCGCCCAGGCGACCAGCGCCGTGAACTCCTTCTTGGCGGAGACGATCATCTTGGGCGGATCCAGGGTCGGATCCTTCAGCGCCTTGGCCAGAGCGGTCCAGTCGGGGACGACGTAGGCGAGGCGGATCGGCCCGCTCACCTGCCGGTTCGTGGTGCCCGAGGACTTGCCGTCGACGGTGGATCCGCCGCACGCCGCGCTGAGCAGGAGCGCGATGGACAGCACGGCGGTCAGGGAAAGCGAACGCATGGACATGAGAGGCAACCTTCTACGAGTGCTGTGTCGCATCGAGGCCGGACGTTGGAATGCGGACGGCCGTCAGTGGGCCGGTCGTACGGGGTCGGGCCGGTCGCCCGCCGCGCCGGAACGGGCGATGGCGGTCGGGTCGCCGCCGAGATAGCCGGCGACCACGTCGGGGTGGTCGCACACCTCCTGCGGAGCGCCCACCGCGATCGGATGTCCCAGGTGCATCGCGAGGACCCGGTCGCTGATGGCCAGGATGAGCGGGATGTCGTGCTCGATGACCAGGACGCTCGCATCAAGGGTCGAGCGCATGCCGAGGATGAGCCGTCCCAGCGCCTCGGACTCGCGCTGGGCGAGGCCCGCGGACGGCTCGTCGAGCAGGATGACCTTCGGGGACATGGCGACCACGCAGGTCAGCTCGACGATGCGCCGGGTGCCGGTCGACAGCGCGCCGACCGCGGTGTTCCGGTAGCGCGTGAGGCCCATCTGGTCGAGGAGTTCGAGGGCTCTCTCTCGGCTCCGGCGGTCCGAGCGCCGGGCGGCCGGCCAGGCGAACGCCGACCCGAGCGCGTTCGCGGGCGACTCCCGCCGCACCGCGAGTGCGGTGACCTCCTGGACGGTCATCGTGGGGAACATCCGGGCGTCCTGGAAGCTGCGCACGAGGCCACCCGCGGCGCGCCGTTCCGGCGACCAGGCGGTGACGTCCGTGCCGTCGAGCAGGACGCTGCCGGCCGTGGGCGCCACGAACCCTCCGATGGTCTCGAAAAGCGTCGTCTTGCCGGCGCCGTTGGGGCCGATCAGCCCGAGGATCTCACCCTCGTGTACGTCGAAGGTCACCTGGTCGAGGGCCTTCAGGCCGGCGAAGTTCTTGCTGACGCCGGTCACCGAGAGGACCACCGGCGCGTCCGCGGACGGCCGTTCGGACCGGTCGGCCCCGGTCAGCATGGCCGGGTGCGGGACCCGCTCGGACTCCCCGGGTTCGTCGTCGTCCGAGGGCCGATCGGCCCCGTGCAGCCGTACCACGAGGCCGATCAGCCGTTCTCGCACCGGCCGGACGAGCTGCGCCAGGCCACCGGGGAAGTACAGCACGAGGACGAGCCAGCCGAACGTGCTCGCCGCCAGCCCGGCGGCCCCCATGTCCACCAGGGCGGGCAGGCCGATGATGTAGAGCGCGCCGAGCAGGGATCCGGTGGCGATGGTGATACCGCCGATGGCCGCTATCGCCACGACGGTGATGCCGGTATCGGCGGGGAACGTGTCGGCGCCGACCCGGAACTGCGCGTGGCCGTACAGCGCGCCGCCGAGGCCGGCGAGCACGCCGGAGACCGCCATCGCCTGCATCTTGCGCCGCGTCGCCCTGATCGCGAACGCACGTGCCGCGTCCTCGTTGTCGCGCAGCGCGACGAAGGCGCGGCCCAGGCCGGACCCGGCGACGTTGACGGTCAGCCACAGGCCGAGGAGGAACACCGGGACCGCGAAGAGGTAGTAGGCGCGGCCGGTGTCCAGCACGTGGCCGAAGTAGATCGGCCGCCCGGTCGGCCGTCCCGGGCCAAAGGCCCACGGCTGGTGGAACAGCCAGCTCTGGCTCATGACCGCCACGGACAGGGTGACCGCGGTCAGCATCAGACCACGGATCCGCAGCGAGGTGAACGCGAGCGCGACCGAGGCGATCCCGCTGCCGACCGCGGCGGCCAGGAACGCCAGCGAGAAGTCGAGCCCGAGCAGGATGAGCCGGTAGGACAGCAGCGCGCCCAGCCCGGCCAGCGCGAACTGGCCGAGCGACAGCTGCCCGATCAGGCCGGAGGTGACGTACACCGACATGCCGATCAGGCTGAAGGCCAGGATCGCGGTCATCGTCGCGGCGACGTTGTTGGTCAGCCACAGGCCCCCGGCGGCCAGGGCGGCGACCAGCACGCCCGCGAGGATCCGGCCGAGGTTGCGAACTCCCCACAGGCGGGCCACCGGTTCGGGCAGCGGCGGCCACGCCCGTACCGCGAGCCAGGAGCCCTGCTCTCGCTCACGGCCGGAACGCTGCCGGGAGTAGGCCAGCAGCACGACCAGCATGACCAGGAACACCAACAACTCGACCTGGCCGCCCTCGTGTCCGTTCCACAGCACGACGCTCTCCACCACACCGAGCGCCACACCGGTACCGAGCGCGAGGGGAAGGTTGTTCATCCGGGCGACCACCGCGGGCAACAGCGCGCGCAGCAACAGCCCGGTGCCGAGCGAGGACGGCCCGATGCCGACGAAGCCCTGTGAGGGGAACTGCAGGATCGCCGCGTAGGCGGCGAGCACTCCCGCGATGCCCCAGGCGATCCAGGCCATTCGTCCCGGTGACACCCCGGCCAGGACCGCCGCCTGCGGGTTGTCCGCCGACGCCCTGATCGCGATGCCGTAGCGGGTGTGCCGCAGCAGCAGCGCGATCCCGATCACCAGGATCGGCGTGCCGACGAGCTGGACCGAGTAGGCGGGGGTCACGACCAGGCTGCCGAGGCTGAATCCGGGGATCCCGGCGGGCTGCGGGTACAGCGACCCAGTGGTGATCTTCGTGTTGATCGCCTGGCTGAGCGCCGTGAGGAACGCCGCCATGCCGAGTGTGGCGACGATGCTCATCGTCGGCGGGGCCTTGCGGAGGCGACGCACCGCGACCACCTCGACGAGCATCCCGGAGAGCGCGCCGATGGCGAAACCGAGGGGAAAGACCAGCCAGTACGGCAGGTGCCACTTCACCACCGACATCCCGACGGCCGCGGCGGCGACCGTGCCGAGCGAGCCCTGGGCGAAGTTGATGATCCGGCTCGACCGGTAGGCGAGGATCAGCCCGATGGCCAGCGCGCCGTAGGTGAGGCCGTTGATCGCGCCCTGCGCCACCGGCGCGGTCTGGATGTGGATGGCCGACGTCATGAGGTCACCGCCTGTGTCGCGCCCCGCAGGAATACGGCACGGAGCAGGTCGGTACGGCCGAGCAGGCCGGCGGCCGAGCCGTCGAATCGCATCTCGCCCTTCTCCATGAAGTAGGCGTGGTCCGCGACGGACAGGGCGATGTTGACGCTCTGCTCGACCAGGACCACGGCGGTGCCCTCGGCGTTGATCCGGCGAACCATCTCCAGCAGCTCGCCGACGATCTTCGGCGCGAGGCCGAGTGACAACTCGTCGATGAGCAGCAGACGTGGTCGCATGATCAGCGCGCGCCCCAGCGCCAGCATCTGGTTCTCACCGCCCGACATCGTCGAGGCTCGCTGGTCACGCCGCTCGGCCAACCGCGGGAACGCCTCGAAGGTGGCCTCCAGACCGCGTTCCACCGCCCTGCGGTCACGCCCGAGCGCATAGCCGTACGTACGCAGGTTCTCCACCACGGTCAGGTCGCGGAAGCTCCCGCGCCCACCGGCGACATGGCATACGCCGAGGTGTACGCGCCGCTGCGGTTCGAGATAGGTGATGTCGGCGCCGTGCAGGCGCACGCTTCCCCCGGTCGGCGGGGCCAGCCCGGAGATGGCCTTGAGAAGCGTCGACTTGCCGGCGCCGTTGGTGCCGAGCAGGGCGACCATCTCCCCTTCCTCGACCGTGAAGGACACACCGAAGAGGACCTTCACGTCGTCGTAGCCGACGTGCAGATCCCGGCAGGAGAGCATCGGCAGCCGCCCGCCGGAGGACAGCACCGCGCTGACCTCCTCCTGCTCGACGATCTCCTCGACCATCCGGTCCAGGTCCTCGTTGATCGTCTTGCCGGAGCCGAACAGCACGACACCGGCGATGACCCCCGGAACCGTCAGGGACACGATGGCGACGACCGGCCCGCTCCGGTCATAGACGCCGGACAGGAAGAGCTGGCCGACCAGGCCACCCGCTCCGTACAGGGCGATGTTGGCCAGGCTCGCGGCGTGCGCCCGCATCCGCGCGGGCACGACGTTGCCCAGCGCGGTGCTGATGGCCGTGATGGCGACGGCGAAGGCGACCATCCCGACCGCGTTCGCGGCGGCCATGAGGACGAAGACGGGAAGCAGCGCGGAGACTCCGATGAGGACGACCCCCACGGTGAGCAGCAGGCCGGCGAACCTGCTGACCAGAGCCGGGTTCCGCGCGTACAGGCGTTCGATCCGGGGACCGGCGAGCAGCAGGCACGGAAGGGCGAGGGCGTTGGTCGCCACCCCGAACACGGCACGGCCCACCCGGCCCTGGTGCCACTGTTCGTCGAGGAAGAAGTTGAAGAAGGTGATCAGGGGCGTGAGCATGACCCCGAGCGCGACGTAGCCCACGAGCAAGCGGCGGATCGTGGGGATGAGCAGCAGCCGCCGCACCACCTCGAAGAAACGCAGGCTCGTCTCGTACGAGTCGGGGGCGCCGGGCACCGTGCGGTCCTGCTCCGGTTCCGGCGCCTCCGGCGCGGCCGTGGTCTTCACGGTCCGTTCCTCGTGGACGACGGCCCGCAGCCTCTCCGCGTCCCAGCGGCCGAATCCGGGGTCGCGCAGGCGCACCGTCACCAGGACCACGGCGAACGAGAAGCAGCCCATCGCCAGGAACACGCCACGCCAGGTGAGGTGGAACACGCTCATCAGCGCGATGAAGGCCGGCGCGAGGATGAGCGAACCCCACAGTGCCGTCATGTACAAGGAGTAGATCCGCGCGCGGGTCCCGGCCGGGTAGGTGTCGAACAGCAGCGGCAGGTGCAGCGACCGGACCGATCCGCTGGCCGCGCCGTACACGCAGATGAAGAGCGCCATCGACCAGGCACCGGTCGCGAGGCCGGCGAAGACCGTCGCGACCGCCCAGACGAAACCGCTTCCGACCGCCGCCAGGGCCCGGCGCGGCCGGTGCTGCACCATGGCGGTCAGCGGGAACGACGCCAGGGACATCGCCAGGGCCTGCAGACCGTAGATCACGGCGATGGTGGAGGCTCCGACCCCGAAGGTCCGGGAGATCTCCGGGCCCAGAGTGAGCAGCCCGCCGGCCAGGAACTGGTCGATGAGGATCAGCGCCATGAGCGCGACCAGGGGGTACCAGCCGATTTCGGCGACGGCCCGCCGCAGCGGCACCGGGCTTTCGTCGGAGCCGGTGATGCCCAGGCTGCGTCGGCCCGCCAGGCGGAGCCGCTCACGGGAGCGCTCGATCGCCTCGATCGACGCGGCCGCCTCGGCGTGTCGACGCCCGGCCTCGCCGGAACCGGTGGGGTTGGTGGAACCACCGGAAGCGCTGGAACCGGCAGAGCCGGTGGAACCGTCTCCGACCGCGGTCATCTACCGGCCCCTCTCAATGTAGAACTGCCGATACCAGGAGGATTCGCCAACGCGGCGGGTGCCGTTGAGCAGCACGATGACGGCCTCGTGGCCGTCGCGGGCCTTCGGCCGGTTCTCGGGCCTTCGGTCGGCCAGCGCCGCCAGGACCAGGGACCGGTTCTCGGTGAGGTACACGCCCCGGCCCGCCAGCCACGCCGCGTCCGGACAGTCCGGCCGGGCCATGCAGGCGTCGTCCTCGGCGTCCTTCGCCAGGGACTTCAAGGTCTTTCCGGGCCGTAGCGGCGGACGGTCGAGGAACACCGCGTAGGTCAGGCCAGGACCGACTCCGCGCGCGGACCACCGGAGCGTCATCGGGAGCCGGACCAGCTGCTGGTCATGTGGCGCGTCGATGTGGATCCGGCGATCTTCGACGAGGTTGATGTCCCTGATGCCGCAGCCGGTGAGCGCGAGGAGCGCGGCCACACCTGCGGTGAATCCGCGTTTTCGATGGTTGGACAAGTAAAGGCCCACCTTCCGCTAGGTGCTCACGGCTCGGCGAGAGCGGCGGGGCTCAGTGTGATGTCGGATCGGTCCTGAATGTGACGCTGACCATACGAGGCGATTTCCGCGGGTGTCAATGATTTTGGATCCAGAAATTCACATATCCGCCACAAAGAGGCAACATTCCCGGAGTATGAGAGTTCTTCGTATCCAATCACTGCGGCTCTGGGCGCACGAGGCATGGCCAGGCCGCCGCCTGGCGGGAGGTCTTCCTCACCAGGCGAGCGGGAGTCCTCGGGCCGGCGAGAGGATCACTGCATGAACGCGCCGCCGTTGACGTTGAGCGTCTGGCCCGTGACATGGCTCGACCGCTCCGACAGCAGGAACACGATGCAGTCGGCCACCTCGGCGGCCGTGCCCATCCGGCCCACCGGCACGCTGGCGACGGCCTGTTCACGCTGCTCGGGGAGCAACGCCCGGCAGGTGAGGAAGGTCCCTTTCAGGTTGACATCGAGGACCCGGTCCCAGTCCGATGGCCGCGTCGCGCAGGACGGCGTGACCGTCGAGCGGCTCCACGTCCCGGTCGGCGAGCGCGACCGTGGCCCCCGCCGCCACGAGTGCCTCCGCGGTGGCCAGGCCGATGCCACCGGCGGCCCCGGTGACGACGTGAACCCCCCTCGCGAGGCTCACCGGCCGTCCCCGGCGAGCGCCCGGTAACAGTTCGCCAGCGCGTGGAAGGACTCCTTCGGCCGCCATGGCGGGACCCGACCGGCCTGCGGGTCGGCCGGATCCAGCGTCTTCACCAGGGCGTATGAGCACAGGTCGAAGTCCTTGACCGGGTCGTCCGGGTCGTGGGGCAGGTATGGGGCGACGAGAGTGAAGACGAAGGCCGAGTCGACGCCCGTAGCCTGGAAGATCTCGAGCTGGTCGACGAGGTACCGGGCCTGGGTGGCCTCGCTGCGGGGCCGTGGCCCGGCGACCCACCTCGGGCCGTCCTCCGACCACTCGTCGAGGTCCATCCATCCCATACCGCCCCTGCGGTCCGCGCCCTCGTACGTGCAGCAGCCGAACTCCAGTACCGCGACCGGCTTTCCATGCGCACCGAGCTCGCGCAGGCCCTCGGCGTACTCCTCGTCGGTCTGCTCCGCCCGGTAGTAGTCGACGCCGACGATGTCGAACGGCTCCCAGTCCACCTCCTCCCACACGCCGGCCGCGTAGGTCACCGGTCCGCCGAAGCCGCGCCGGACCACGTCGACCGTCTTGCGCAGGAGGGATCTCGTCCGGTCCCGTACGACGGTGACCGGAACCGAGGGCGTCTCGCCGGTCCGCAGGGCCAGCAGCCAGCCCACACGGTCATAGACACCGTCACCGGGGATCAGCCCGTGGGCGAACAGCGACAGCTCGCACCCGGTGACGAACACCACTTCGCCCTCGCCGCGCAGCCGCTCGGCGATCCGGGCGCCCTCGGCCAGGTACGGCAGCAGCTCGGCCTCGCCGCGGCCGATCAGCCAGGGGTTGAAGAACACCGCGAGACCGGCTTCCAGGGCGACGCGCGAGGCGAAGGCGATGCGTTCGAGGTCGTCGCCCACGATTCGCACGGCGTTGCAGCTCAGGTCCTGGGCGATGGCCTGGATCTCGTACCGGACCACGTCCGGGTCGAACACCTCGCGTGACAGGCGCGAGGGTATGAAACGGACTCCCGTGTCGTAGTGGACACCTCGATAACGCATCCGCACGCCTGCCTTCCGTGATCACCGGCGGACCGCGAGCGGTATTCGCGTCGCGGCCGGGAAAGGGGCCGGGCGGCGTCGAGAACACCGCACCGGTGGGCTGCCACCACCCTGGGGGCGCATTATTGGATCCCATATAGCTTGGCATGAGGCTCATTGGACTGACAAGACTGGAGTGACGGCCGATCTGGCTGAGCATCCGTGGAGCCCCGCCCCGCCAACACCAGGCTGCGGAGTTACTTTGGATCCAAACTGTTGACACTGCTCGCGACGCCCGCCTAAGGTCGAAACCCGTTTCACGGTGCGCCGCACCGGCCCCACTCCTGACAGGGCGATGCGATGATCCTTTCCTCCCAATACTTCAGGCCACCGTTTCCCGATCGCCACCGATGGCGAGACGACCTTCAGGCGATGCACGAGACCGGGCTGACCCACATGTATCTGTGGGCGAACTGGGGCTGGATGGAGCCCGAGCCGGGAAAGCTCGTCTTCGACGACTACGACGAGTTGATCGAGCTCGCGACCGAGGCCGGACTGAAGATCATCATCAACACCATCGCCGAGGTGCAGCCGGCGTGGATCCATCGCGAGGTGCCGGAGGCCGAGCTCGTCGACCACACGGGTCGCCGGGTGAGTTCCACCACGCTGGCCTACTCCAACGTCGGCGTGATGCCCGGCGGCTGCTTCGACCATCCCCAGATCTCCGCTCTCTCGGGCCGTTTCCTCCGCGAGCTCGCCGGGCGTTACGCCGATGCCGCCGCGCTGTCGGCCTGGGACTGCTGGAACGAGATGCGCTGGTCGTCGCAATCGGACGGCTACGTCTGTTACTGCGACCACACGCTCGCGTCGTTCCGGCAGTGGCTCGACGCCCGGTACGACGGCCTGGCCGGGCTGAGCGAGGCATGGCGACGGCGCATCACCTCGTGGGACGACGTCCAGCCGGGCCGGGTCGCGGGCCGGTCCTACACCGAACTCATGGAGTTCCAGGAGTTCCTGACCGACCGGACGGCCGGGCAGCTCCGTTTCCGCTACGACCAGATCCGCTCGCGAGATCCCGATCATCCGATCGCCGCCCACACCGCCTTTCCGGCCACTTACTTCACCGGCACCGGGTTCCTGCCGTTCGAGCAGGCGCTGGCTCGCGGCAACGACTTCGACCTGGCCGAGATCGTCGACGCGTTCGGCTCCTCCCAGTTTCCGCAGTGGTTCGACATGGCGCCCTCGGAGTTCGGCGCACGGATCGAGTCGGGCCGGTCGGCCGCCGGGGACAGGCCGTACTGGGTCGCCGAACTCCAGGGCGGGGCGCACCGGCACGGCGTCGCGGTGACCGAGCCGGTGCCGGGTCCACTCCAGCAACGCTGGGTCTGGACCGGCTATGCGCGCGGCGCCAAGACGGTCAACTTCTGGTGCTGGCGCGATGAGATCTTCGGACGGGAGGCATCCGGATTCGGCATCGTCGGCGATGACGGACACGCCGAGAGCCGGCTGGCCGGACTCGCCACCACCGCGGACGTGCTGCGTCGTGAGGAACGGCTGCTCGACGGATATCGGCCCGCGGCGGCCTCGATCGCGGTGGCGTTCTCTCCGGCCTGCTACCGGCTCGACTGGGCGCAGGCCGGCGCGGACTGCGACGCGGCAGGTCCCAGCCTCCAGGGGTACCTGTACGCGCTGGAGCGTCTCCAGCTCCCCTACCGCGTCATCGACGCGGGGCGGGCCGGCTCACTCGATGACCTCCGCGTGGTGATCGTTCCCTGGGCGATGATCATCGAGCCGCCACTGGCCGAGGCGCTCGTCCCCTGGGTCCACGCCGGCGGCACACTCGTCCTGGAGTCCGAGCCCGACGCCTATGACCGGCTCGGCTTCTACCGCTATCCGGGCGAGCGGCCGTTCGCCAACGGGCTCGGGATCACCGGGCGAGGACGCCGGCCGATCCGCGCGCCGCTCCTGGACTTCACGCTCGACGGCGTCTCCGGCGGCCTCCGTACGGCGAACTGGATCGAGGTGTTCGACGACACCGGTGAGGTGCT
The DNA here is from genome assembly GCF_042429965.1 of Actinoallomurus acaciae. NCBI lineage: Bacteria > Bacillati > Actinomycetota > Actinomycetes > Streptosporangiales > Thermomonosporaceae > Actinoallomurus > Actinoallomurus acaciae. The sequence goes on along the minus strand of NZ_JBHLZP010000025.1, from coordinate 5,592 downwards.
CGGCACGACCGAGCAGGGACCGGCGATCGTCCGCAGCCGGGTCGGCACCGGTCAGGTCATCGCGCTGGGCACCCACGCCGGCATGGCCTACGAGCGGGAGCGGTACACGGACTTCGAGCGTTTCCTCCACGCGATTGCCGAGAGCGCCGGTGCCCTGACGGCGATCCGGTGTTCGATCTCTGACGGCGACCGTTTGCAGTGGCGGTTCGGTCGTTCCGGCGAGGTTCCGATGCTGTTCGTCACCAACGCCGGTCCGGCCACGACCGTGACGTTCACCGCGCCGACGGGCACGTTCGGCGCCGCCGGTGCCCTGCGGGACCTGGCCACGGGCCGGCGCGTGGACCTGGCGGAGACGGGCGGACGGACCGAGCTGACGCTGTCCCTCGGCGACGACGGCTACGCCGTGCTCCGCACGATCGGCTGAGACCGGCCGACGGCCGTCGGCCGACGGCCGGAGACCCGTGGCACGGACAGAGATCTTCCCACCGGACCTGGCCCGCCCACCCGCTCGAATGCCACCCTGATGTGCATCGATCCGCGCGGTGACCACACAGGACTGGAGCGCGCCATCGACCGTCACAAGCGTGCCCGCCACCCGCTCGCCGGGACCTTACGACCTCGCGTGCGCGTCAACCCGCGCCGGGGCGATGGCGGCGCACCCATGGGCCACCGCCGCTGAAGCGCCGAGCGCGGCGCGCCCGCTCCCCCGGCTCCTCCGCCCGCGCCCGGCTGCCCCGCCCGCGCCTCCAGGCGCCCGTCCGTACGCCACACGGGCGATGCGCCAACATCCATATGGGATCCAGTCCATTCCCTTACGGTCAACATCTTGGGTGTCTAACAGGAAACTCTTGACACGTAACGGAAATATCGGATCCAATGAGCCTCCTCACCGTCCGCTGCGGGCGGCACGATCGGAGGTGCCGAGGGCTCGCCCAGCAGGCCGCCCCTAGGCCAACGGCACAGTGGAAGAAGGCACCATGAGTGAGACACGAGAACTGGGACGCCGCCAGGTCCTGTACGGCCTCGCCGGGCTCGCGGCCACCGGAATGGTCGGCGGGCTCGCCGGTTGCGCCGGCGGCACCAGCGCCGACGCGGTGACCGCCTGGAGCTACCGTCCGGAGTACCGGGCCGCGATCGAGAAGATCCTGGCCGCGTTCACCAAGGCCAACCCGAAGGTCAAGGTGGACATGAGTTACAAGCCCACCGCTCAGTACCAGACGCTGCTCAAGACGGCGCTCGTCGGCAAGACCGCCCCGGACGCCATCGCCACCAGCGGTGCGAACGGCATCTGGGGCGACATCGGCGCCGACGGCGGCTACATCCTCCCGCTGGACGGCAAGATCCCGCTTCAGGATCTGCGGCCGGCGGTCGCCAAGGCGATCCAGTACCAGGGGCACACGTACGCCGCGCCGGCCCAGATCTTCAAGATCGGCGTCTACTACCAGCGGCAGACCTTCGCCAAGTACGGGCTGACGCCGCCGAAGACCTGGAACGACCTGCTGACGATCAGCCGGACATTGTCCGCGAAGGGCGTCACCCCCTGGGCCATGCCGGCGCAGGACATGATCATTCCGTTCTTCCTCTACCACCTCGCGGCGGACTCGATCCTCGGCTCGGACGGGTTCGAGCAGGTGCGCACCGGGCAACGTAAGCTGACCGATCCCGACCTGCTGCCGGCCGCGAAGCTGCTGACCGACCTGTCCCGCTACTACAACAAGGGCTACCAGGCGGTGGCCTATACAGAGGGCAAGGCGCTCTTCGCGCAGGGACGGGTCGCGATGATCGTCGGCGGGTCGAGCGACTACGCCGGATACGCGGAGATCAACCCGAAGCTCGACGCCGGTTTCTTCGGCTTTCCCACGCCGACAGGCGATGGACCCGGCATCGCGGTCACCGGACTCTCGATGGCGTACGTGGTCAACAAGAGCAGCACGCGGAAGGACTTCGCCACCACTTTCGTCAGCTGGCTGGCCGGTGCCGAGGCACAACAGCTGATCCTCGACGAGCTGGGGCTGCCCGCGCGGCGGGGCATCGTTCCCCAAGGCACCGACACGCGCAGTCAGCTGATGAACTCCATCCTCCAGGTTCCCGAGGCGCCGTCCTGGCTGGACTTCCCCGATACCGGCGACATCCTCACCGCCGTACAGAAGAACGGCGCGGGAATCTTCACCGGGAAGCTCTCACCCGCCCAGTTCGCCAAAGTCGCCCAGGACGCGGTCAAGCCCAGGCCGAAGTCCTGATGTCCTCCGGCCGAAAGCTCGTCTGGTTCCTGCTGCCGGCGCTGCTGCTCTACGTCGGCTTTCTCATCGTGCCGATGGCCGGGTCGGCGCCGCTGGCACTGTTCGACTGGTCCGGCGCCGGGCCGATCCGGCACTTCGTCGGGCTGGACAACTTCTCCGCAGCGCTCCGTGACGCCACGTTCCGGTCCGCGGCCCTGCACAACGTCTGGCTGTTCGTCGCGCTGTTCGTCTTCACGAACACGGTCTCGCTCGGCCTGGCGAACCTGCTCGACCGCAAGTACCGGCTCCGTGAGGTGTACCGGGCGATCATCTTCCTGCCCTATGTGCTGTCCACGATCGCGATCGGGTTCATCTGGCAGCTGATCCTCAGCCCCAACATCGGGATCTTGAACCCGGCGCTGAAAGCCGTCGGCCTGGGCGCGCTCCAGCACGAATGGCTCGCCGACCCGCACACCGCCCTGTGGGTCGTCGTCGCGGCCTTCGCCTGGCAGTGGAACGCGCTGGGGACGGTGGTCTTCCTCGCCGGCCTGCAGTCCGTACCGAAGGAACTGCGCGAGGCCGCGGTGACCGACGGCGCCGGCGGCCGGCAGGTCTTCCGGCACGTCACCGTGCCGGCGCTCGCGCCGGCGTTCACGACGGTCAACGTACTGCTGGTGATCGTGGCGTTCCGTGCCTTCGAGATCGCCTACGTGATCAGCGGACCGGATGGGGCACCGGCCGGTGGAACCCTTCTCATGGGCGTCGACATCTATCGCACCGCGTTCCCCCCGAACGCCGGCGTCGCATCGGCGTCATCCGCGTCGATGAGCTACGCGATGGCGCAGGGCCTGCTGTTGTCCATCACGCTGGGAATTCTGGCGTTCGGGATGCTCGCGTTCTTCAACCGAAGGGAACGCAATGACCGTTGAGATCCGGCGATGGCCAAGGCCGCGTTCGCTGACCGGCCAGGCCCTGCTGGCCGCCGCCTGCCTGGTCGTGCTCGCGCCCTGCTATTTCCTCATCCTCGGCTCGTTCAAATCGGTTTCGGAGTTCTTCTCATCGCCATTCTCGCTGCCGCACTCGTGGGCACTGCAGAACTTCCAGAACGCGTGGGAGCAGGCGAATCTTCTCCGTGCCTTCCGTAACAGTGTGCTCGTCACCGCCGCATCGGTCTTCCTCAGCACCGCGTGCGCGTGCATGGCCGCCCACGCGATCGCCCGGATGACCCGCGGCGCGGGTCTGCTTCAGATGCTCTTCGTGGCCGGGATGGTGCTCCCCACCCAGCTGATCGTGATCGCGGCGTTCGTGGAGATGCGCTGGCTCGGACTGGTCGGGACCGTCTGGCCGGTGATCATCATTTACGCGGTCTACGGCCTGCCGCTCGGGGTGCTGCTCCTGGTCGGCTTCTTCCGTAAGCTCCCACCGCAGCTTCGCGAGGCCGCGGCCATCGATGGTGCCGGCGAATGGCGGCAGTTCTTCTTGATCGTGCTGCCGCTCGCACGCATTCCCATCCTCACCGTCGCCATGCTGAACAGCGTGTGGATCTGGAACGACTTCTTCGTGCCACTGATCTTCGCCAACAACGAAGACCTGCAAACGGTTCCGCTGGCCATCCTCAACTTCTACGGCGAGAACACCACCGACTACGGCCTCGTCTTCGCGGGCGTCCTGATGTCCGCGCTTCCCGTACTGCTGCTCTACGTCCTCATGACACGCCAGTTCGTCAACGGCGTCGTGGCGGGCGCGATCAAAGGCTAGACCGGCCCCCTGACGAAAGAGATCCCATGACAGCCCAACAGTTGAGCCTGGTACTGACCACGCCGAAGGAGGGCATGGACGACGCCTACGAGGACTGGGTCACGAACCGGCACTTCGACGAGGCCCTGCGAATCGACGGAGTCATCGCCGTACGGGGATACCGGTTCGTTCCGCAGCGTGACGGCGACGTCCCGCTGTACCCGGACCTGGCCGTCTACGAGACGGATGGATCCCCGGTCACGCCGCCGGAGGGCCCGGCGGAGGTGACCACCTGGCGCTATGAGGGGATCACCGAGAAGCGTTACGACGGCGACGACCGGCCGCTGCGCGACCCGCATCTGTTTGTCGTGCTCACCGCTCCGGTCGAAGGGCTTGAGGAGGAGTTCAACGCCTGGTACACCGACCGGCACCTGGGCGACGTGATGAAGCTGGCCGACTATCGGTCGGCTCAGCGGTTCTCCTTCGTGGGCGGCGACGAGCCGCTGCGCCCGTACCTGGCGTTCTATGACACCGACACCACCGACGTCCGGGCGACGCAGCGGCGCCTGGTCGAGGTCGTCGCGACCCCCGCGATGCCGTTCAGCCCCGCCATCGACCGGGAGAAGAGCATCGGCTGGTACTACCGGCCGGTCACCGAGCGGAGGACCTCATGAGGCTGGCCGGGCGGGTGGCGCTCGTCACCGGCGCCGCCCGTGGCCAGGGCCGCACCCATGCCGTACGGCTCGCGGAGGAAGGGGCCGACATCATCGCCCTCGACCTCGCCGAGTCCGATCTCGCCGAGACGGCGGCGAAGGTGCGTGCGCTCGGGCGCAGGATCATCACCCGCGGCGCGGACGTACGTGACGAGGCGCGACTGACCGAGGCGGTGTCCGAGGCCTACGCGGAGCTGGGACGGCTCGACGTCGCGGTCGCCAACGCCGGTGTCATCTCGATCGCGCCGAGCCTGGCCCCCGGCGCCGACGAGAGCTGGCGGCTCGGGATCGACGTGAACCTCACCGGAGCCTGGCACACGTGCCGAGCCGCGCTGCCGCACATGATCGAGGGAGGACGCGGCGGCTCGATCATCATCACCGGGTCGACCCAGGCGTTCAAGGCGACCCGAGCGCTCGCGGCGTACGCGGCGTCCAAGGCCGGGCTCCTCGGCCTGATGCGCACGCTCGCCGTCGAGTTCGCCGAGCACATGATCCGGGTGAACTCCGTCCATCCGACGACCGTGTGGACGCCGATGCTGGCCGAGGTCGGGCCGGACGGGATGACCGAGGAGGAGATCCGCGCGTACTACCGGCCGGTGAACGCGCTGCCGGTGCCGTGGGTCGAGCCGGTGGACGTGAGCAACGCCGTGGTGTTCCTCGCCTCGGACGAGGCGCGGTACATCACCGGTGCGGCACTGCCGGTCGACGCCGGTGCGCTGCTCGTCGGCGGGCGGCCGGGGTCATGAGGCTCCGCTCGTACGAGCCGGTTCGCGTGGCGGAGGCTTCCTAATGCTGTTGTCAAGCCGCAGCGGTGACCGGTGGTGCGAGTTGGTAGGACCGTCCGTCACGCAGGAGCGCCCACAGGACGTTGACGCGTCGCCTGGCCAGGGCGAGCACCGCTTGGGAGTGGTGTTTGCCTTCGG
>NZ_JBHLZP010000024.1:0-38421 GCF_042429965.1 Actinoallomurus acaciae | reverse complement strand
CGACGGCCGAGCGGACCGCGCTGACCGGCCTGGCCGAGGCCGCGCGCCGTCTGGCCCAGCGGGACCGGCCGCTGCCGGAGGGCCGGCCGGTCCTCAGCGTGGAGAACCTGACCATCGGCTTCGAAGACCGCCACAACGGCGTGAACGTCGTCGACGGCATCGGCTTCGACGTCCGGCCGGGCGAGGTGCTCGGGCTGGTCGGCGAGTCCGGCTGCGGCAAGTCGCTGACCGCGTTGACGATCATGGGCCTGGAGCCCGCCGGCGCCCGCGTCGGCGGCCAGATCCGCTTCGACGGGAAGGACCTGCTGGAGCTGCCCCGGTCGGCGCGGCGACGGCTGCTCGGCCACGAGATGGCGATGATCTACCAGGACGCGCTCTCGTCGCTGAACCCCGCGATGACCGTCAAGGCCCAGCTGAAGCAGGTCGTCCGGCGCGGGGGCCGGCGCAGCCCGGCGGAGCTGCTGGAGCTGGTCGGGCTCGACCCCGCGCGCACGCTCTCGTCGTATCCGCACGAACTGTCGGGCGGCCAGCGGCAGCGCGTGCTCATCGCGATGGCCCTCTCCCGCGACCCCAAGCTGATCATCGCCGACGAGCCCACGACGGCGCTCGACGTGACCGTCCAGGCCCAGGTGATCGAACTGCTGCTGCGCCTGCGGGCGGAGCTGGACTTCGCGCTCATCCTCGTCTCGCACGACCTGGCCCTGGTCGCCGACGTGACCGACCGGGTCGCGGTGATGTACGGCGGGCAGATCGTCGAGACCGGGGTGACGTCCGCGCTGGTGGGCGCGCCCGCGCACCACTACGCCCGCGGCCTGCTGGGCTCGGTGCTGTCGATGGAGGCCGGCGCGGAGCGCCTCGCCCAGATCCACGGTGTGGTGCCCTCCCCCGCGGACTTCCCCGACGGCTGCCGGTTCGCCGACCGGTGCCCCGCCGCCACCGAGGTCTGCCGTACGGAGACGCCACGCCTCGACGGCCGGGAGGACGAGCACGCGGTGGCCTGCCACCACCCGGCGCTCGACATCTCCGCCCCCCTTTCCACCGCGGCTCCCAAGGAGGGTTCATGAGCGAGCGGAGCGAACGAATCGCGCACATGGTCTCTCCCCCGACGAAGGAGGGCTGTTCATGAGCGACCTGGTCGAGCTGGCCGATGTGCATGTGGTGCACAAGGCGCGCTCCGGCGGCCTGTTCACCCGCGACCGCGTGTACGCGCTGACCGGGGCGGAGCTGACCGTCGCGCCCGGCGAGACCGTCGGCATCGTGGGCGAGTCCGGCTGCGGCAAGTCCACGCTGGCCAGGGTCCTCATCGGGCTCCAGCGGCCGACCGCGGGAACGGTCTCCTTCGAGGGACGCGACGTCTGGTCGATGCCGGGCGCCGAACGCCGGAGCGCGATCGGGTCGAGCATCGGCATGATCTTCCAGGACCCGGCCACGGCGCTGAACCGCAGGCTGCCGGTCCGCAAGGTGCTCCGCGACCCGCTCGACGTCCACCGCGTCGGCACCCCGGACGAGCGCGACGAGCGAGTCCGCGAACTGCTCGACCTCGTGGGACTGCCCCCGGGCGCGGCGGACCTGCTGCCCGGCCAGATGTCCGGCGGGCAGCGCCAGCGGGTGGCGATCGCCCGCGCGCTGGCACTGCAGCCGCAGCTGCTGGTCGCCGACGAGCCGACCAGCGCGCTCGACGTGTCGGTCCGCGCGCAGATCCTCAACCTGCTGGGCGACCTGAAGGAGCGGTTCGACCTCGCCATGGTGTTCGTCTCCCACGACATCCAGACGGTGCGGCGGATGAGTGACCGGGTCGTGACGATGTACCTCGGGCGGATCGTGGAGCAGACCCCGGCCGCGGCGGTGCCCGGCGCGGCCCGCCACCCGTACACCCGGGCGCTGTTCTCCGCCACGCCCGGCCTGCTGTCCCCGATCGACCCGATCCCTCTCGTGGGTCCGGTCCCGTCCGCGACCCGGCCGCCGAGCGGGTGCCCCTTCCGCACCCGCTGCTGGAAGGCGGACGACGTGTGCGCCGCCGAGATGCCCGTCGCGGAGCAGGACGGGGACGGCGTCTTCCGCTGCCACCACCCGGTGCGCTCCGGCGCCACCGACCGCGAACTGATCAGCCAAGCACAGGAGAGCCCCTGACCTCGGCCAGCGAGGAAAGGCGACAACCACAGCACCTCGGTCCTGCGGCCGACGAAGGAGAATTCATGACCCGCCCCGCCCCTCTGTCCGGCGTCATCCCCCCGGTGTGCACCCCCCTCACCCCGGACCGCGAGGTCGACACCGCCTCGCTGACGCGGCTGGTGGACCACCTGCTGGAGGGCGGGGTGGACGGTCTGTTCGTCCTCGGTTCCACATCGGAGGTCGCGTTCCTGCCCGACGGGCATCGCCGTACCGTGCTGGACACCGTGCTCGGCCACGTCGCGGGACGGGTGCCGGTGCTCTCGGGCGTCATCGACATGACCGCGCCCCGGGTGGTCGACCACGTGCGCGTGGCGGTCGAGGCCGGCGTGGACGGCATCGTGGCCACCGCCCCGTTCTACACGCGCACCCATCCGGCCGAGATCGCGATCCACTTCCGCACGATCGCGGCGCACGCGGGCGTGCCGGTGTACGCCTACGACCTGCCGGTCTCGGTGCACAGCAAGCTGACCGCGGACCTGCTGCTGGAGCTCGCCGCCGAGGGCGTGCTCGCCGGTCTGAAGGACTCCAGCGGCGACGAGGGCGGGCTGCGCGAGGTGATCCTGCGCCGCCGCGAGCGCGACCTGCCGTCGTTCGCGGTGATGACCGGCTCGGAGCTGACCGTCGACTCGGCGCTGTGGATGGGCGCGGACGGCGTGGTCCCCGGCCTCGGCAACGTCGACCCGCACGGCTACGTACGGCTCTACCAGGCCGCCGTGCGCGGCGACTGGGAGGCCGCGCGGATCGAGCAGGAGCGCCTGTGCCGGCTGTTCCACCTCGTCCACGTCGGCGGCCCGCACATGGGCCGGAGCTCCTCGGCCCTGGGCGCGTTCAAGGCCGGGCTGTTCCTGCGCGGCGTCATCGACCACCCGACCACGGCACTGCCCCAGATCCCGCTCGACGCGGACGACATCGCCCGCGTCAAGGAATTCCTTTCCGAAGCCGCCCTCATCTGACCAGCACGGAGGACAGCGTGGCTCATCTCGGATCCCCCAGACGTACGGCGGTCGTGGCGCTCCTCGCCGCGGCGCTGCCGTTCGTCACCGCCGGCACCGCGGCCGCCAGGACCGCGCCGGAGTTCGACGAACAGGTGCTGTTCGCCCAGCACACCGACGGCTACTACTGCTTCCGCATCCCCGCCATCGTCCGCGCGAACGACGGCACCCTGCTCGCCTTCGCCGAAGGACGCGTCAACACCTGGCGACTCCGGCGACATCGACCTCGTCCTCAAACGCTCCACCGACGGCGGCCGAACCTGGGGACCCCTCCAGGTCGTCCTCCCCGGCAACGGCGACACGCGTGGGAACCCGACGCCGGTCGTGGACCGCCGTACCGGACGCATCGTCTTGATGACGACGTGGAACCCGGGGAACGACGACACCATCCGGCATCCGTTCGTGCAGTACAGCGACGACGACGGGGGCACCTGGTCCGCCGCTCGCGACCTCACCGACGAGATCGTGAAGCCGGAGTGGAACTCCTGGTACGCCACCGGCCCTGGACACGGCACCCAGCTCCAGCACGGGCCGCACAAGGGACGCCTCATCGTCCCGGCCAACCACGAGGGCGACGGAGGGGCGCTCAAGGGCGGCCCCCAAGGCGGCCACCTCAACTACAGCGACGACGGCGGCCTCACCTGGAAGATCGGCGCCGATGACACCCGCACCACCAACGACGTCAGCCCCGGGGAACTGAGCACCACCGAACTCGCCGACGGCCGGATCTACGTCAACGCACGCGACAACACCGGCACCGACCCCGGCAACCGCAACACCGCCACCAGCAGCGACGGCGGCCAGACCTTCGACACACCGTTCCACACGCTGCCCAAACTCACCGCCCCGAAAGTCCAGGGCTCGGTACTGCGCGCCGGAAACACCATCTACCTGTCCGTCCCCGACCACCCGGTGACCCGCGAGATCATGGCCGTCCGGTCGTCGTCCGACAACGGACGCAACTTCCAGCAGATCGGCAAGGTCATCTACTGGGGCCCGTCCGCCTACTCCGACCTGGCCGACCTGGGAAGTGACCACCTCGGCCTGCTGTACGAGGCAGGCCAGGCAGGCCCGTACGAACAGATCCGGTACGCCCGGTTCAACACCGCCTACCTCAAGACGCCCAACGGAACGCCGCCCGGGCTGCCCAAGCCTCCGGCACCCGGCCCGACGACGCCGGACCTGTCGGGAAACCGCAACGACGGCTACGTCCGCGGCGGGATGACGTCAGCGAGCGAGTTCGACGGCGTCGACGACTACGTGCAGGTGCCCTGGAACGAGTCCCTGGACCTGGGCGCCGGCGACTTCACCTGGTCCGCGCGAATCCGCTACACGGACACCGGCGGGACGCACTCGATCCTGTGGGCCTACCGCGTCGGCAGCGGCGCACCGCAGATCTGGCTGCGAGCCGAACCGGCCAACAAGCGGATCATCGGCGTGGTGGGAACCGGCAACGGCACCGCCACCGTGGCCACGACGCAGCCGTACAACGACGGCCAGTGGCACAACGTCGTGCTGCGGCGCACCGCCGGGCAGGTCACCCTCAGCGTCGACGGTCAGGCGACCTCGGTGGCCGACCCGGGCGGGTCGGTGACCGAGGGCAAGCAGTTCACCATCGACGGCATCGACGTCGGCCAGCGCCTCGACGGCGTCTATCAGTTCCACGGCTCCATCTCCGACGTACGGATCTACAACCGCGCCGTCCCCGACGACCAGATCGCGACCACCCGGCACGGCCTGCGGCTGTGGTTGCCGCTCGACCGGATCGGTTCCTGACCGGAGGACTTCGTGCCCCACCTTCGTTTCCCCAGACGTACGGCCGCCGCGGCGCTTCTCACCGCCGCGCTCCCCATCGCGACCGCCGGCGCCGCGGCGGCCAGGACCGCGCCGGAGTTCACCGAACAGGTGCTGTTCGCCCAGCACACCGACGGCTACTACTGCTTCCGCATCCCCGCCGTCATCCGCGCGAACGACGGCACCCTGCTCGCCTTCGCCGAAGGACGCGTCAACAGCTGGCGACTCCGGCGACATCGACCTCGTCCTCAAACGCTCCACCGACGGCGGCCGAACCTGGGGACCCCTCCAGGTCGTGCTGTCCGGCGACACCGACACGCACGGCAACCCCGTGCCGGTCGTGGACCGCCGTACCGGCCGGATCATCCTGATGACCAGCTACAACCCCGCCGCCGACCAGACCGAGCGGCGCGAGTTCACGCAGTACAGCGACGACGACGGCGCCACCTGGTCCGCCGCGCGTGAGATCACCGGCGAGGTCACCAAGCCCGCGTGGAACTCCTGGTACGCCACCGGGCCCGGTCACGGCGTCCAGCTCTCCGGCGGCCCGCACAAGGGACGGCTGGTGGTCGGCGCCAGCCACGAGGGCGACGGCGGGGCGCTCAAGGGCGGTCCGCAGGGCGGCCACCTGCTGTACAGCGACGACGGCGGCACCACCTGGAAGATCGGCGCCGACGACACCCGCACCACCAACGACATCACGCCCCAGGAGCTGAGCATCACCGAGCTCGGCAACGGGCGGATCTACGCCAACGCGCGCGACAACACCGGCACCGACCCCGGCAACCGCGACATCACGACCAGCAGCGACGGTGGGCTGACCTTCGACCACCCGTTCACCCCGATACCGAAGGTGTCCGCGCCGAAGTCGCAGGGCGCGGTCCTGAAGGTCGGCAGGAAGGTCCTGCTCTCCGACGAGGACCACCCGGTCACCCGCACGGTCATGGCAATCCGGTCGTCGTCCGACGACGGACGGAACTTCCAGCAGATCGGCAAGGTCGTCCACTGGGGACCCGCCGCCTACTCCGACCTCGTCGATCTCGGCGGGGGCGAGATCGGCCTGACGTACGAGGCCGGTGACGCGAGCCCGTACGAGGGGATCCGGTTCGCGCGGTTCAATGAGGCGTACCTGTCGACGCCGAACGGCACTCCCCCGGGCCTGCCGAAGCCGCCCGCACCCGGCCCGACGACGCCGGACCGGTCGGGCCACCACAACGACGGCTACGTCCGCGGCGGGATGACCTCGCCGAGCGAGTTCGACGGCATCGACGACTACATCCAGGTGCCCTGGAACGAGTCCCTGGACCTGGGCGCCGGCGACTTCACCTGGTCGGCGCGGATCCGCTACTCCGACACGACCGGGACCCACTCGATCCTGTGGGCGTACCAGGTCGGCAGCGGCGCACCGCAGATCTGGCTGCGGGCCGAACCGGCGAACAACCGGCTCATCGCCATCATGGGGACCGGCAACGGCACCCCGACGGTGACCACGGCCCAGGCCTACAACGACGGTCAGTGGCACGACGTCGTCCTGCGCCGCACCGCCGGGCAGGTCACCCTCAGCGTCGACGGTCAGGCGACCTCGGTGGCCGACCCGGGTGGATCGGTGACCGAGGGCAAGCAGTTCGCCATCGACGGCATCGACGTCGGCCAGCGCCTGGACGGGGCTCAGCGCTTCCACGGCTCCATCTCCGACGTACGGATCTACGACCGCGCCGTCCCCGACGACCGGCTCGCGACCGCCCGCAGCGGCCTGCGGCTCTGGCTGCCGCTCGACCGGATCGACACGAAGGATCAAGGATGAGCCGGATCGCCGGTCTGCGCGACCGCCTCGGCATCGCCTACGGAGGCGACTACAACCCCGAGCAGTGGCCCGATGAGGTGCACGAGGAGGACCTCCGGCTGATGAAGGAGGCCGGGGTCTCTCTCGTCAGCGTCGGCATCTTCTCGTGGGCCTCGGTCGAGCCACGGCCCGGGGAGTACGACTTCGGCTGGCTCGACCGCGTCATGGACCGGCTGGCCGGAGGCGGCGTCGCCGCGTGCCTGGCGACCATGACGGCCTCGCCGCCGCCCTGGCTCACCACCCGCCATCCCGAGATGATCACTGTACGGGCGGACGGGTCGGCCATCTCGCCGGGCGGACGGCAGCACTACTGCCCCTCCAGCCCGGTCTACCGGTCGCACGCGGTACGCCTCGCCGAGCGGATCGCCACGCGCTACGCCGATCATCCGGCGCTGGCGATCTGGCACGTGAACAACGAGTACGGCAACGTCATCCCGTGTCACTGCGACGTGTCCGCGGCGGCGTTCCGGCGCTGGCTGGCGGACCGGTACGGTTCCGTCGAGGGCCTGAACGACGCCTGGTCGACGCGGTTCTGGGCGCAGGGGTACTCCGCGTTCGAGGAGGTGCTGCCGCCGCGCTCGCCGGCGCCGTTCGCCAATCCGGCGCACGCGCTGGACTACGCCCGGTTCACCTCCGACGAGCTGCTGGCCTGCTACCTCGCCGAGAAGGAGGTCCTCACCCGCGTCACGCCGGACGTGCCGGTGACCACCAACTTCCCGCCGTCGCTGCGGCCCGTCGACCAGTGGGCGTGGGCGCCGCACGTGGACGTGATCGGCTACGACGCCTACCCCGATCCGCTGGACGCCGACGCCGTGCCCAAGGTCGCCTTCTCCTACGACGTCATGCGCTCGCTGCGCGGCGGGCAGCCGTGGCTGCTGATGGAGCAGGCGCCCGGTGCGGTCAACTGGCGGCGGCGCAACGCGGCCAAGCCGCGCGGCGCGATGCGGCTGTGGAGCTGGCAGGCCGTCGCGCACGGCGCCGACGCGGTGATGTTCTTCCAGTGGCGGCAGTCACGCGGGGGCGCGGAGAAGTTCCACTCCGCGATGGTCCCGCACGGCGGGCCATCGACCCGGATCTTCGGCGAGGTCCGCGAGCTGGGCCGGGAGCTGGCGGCGTCCCGTTTCCTGGCCGGCGCGCGGGCGCCGCGCGCCGACGTGGCGATGGTGCTGGACTGGCCGAGCTGGTGGGCGCTGGAGGGCCAGGCGCGCCCGAGCGCGGAGGTCCGGTTCCTCGACGCGGCCTGGTCCTGCCACCGTCCGCTGTACGACGCGGGGGTCGCCTGCGACGTCGTACGCCCGGACGCCGACCTGTCGGGCTACCGGCTCGTCGTCGTGCCGAACCTCTACCTGACCTCCGAGGAGGCGGGCCGCGGCCTCACGCGGTACGTCGAGGAGGGCGGCACGCTGGTCATGTCGTTCTTCTCCGGCATCGTCGACCCGTACGACCGGGTGCACCTGGGCGGCTACCCGGCGCCGTTCCGCCGGATGCTGGGCCTGGCCGTCGAGGAGTTCCATCCGCTGGCCGAGGACGCCTCGGTCGGGCTGTCCCTCGGGTCGGGGACGCTGTGGTCGGAGGAGGTACGGCTGGAGGGCGCGGAGGCGGTCGAGCGGTTCACGACCGGCGCCCTCGCCGGGGAGCCCGCCGTCACCCGGCACCGCTTCGGCCGGGGCGAGGCGTGGTACCTGGCGACCCGCCCCGACCCGGCGGCCATGCGCGTCCTCTTCGACCGTGTCCGCGAGGCGGCCGGCGTCGGGCCCGTCCTGCCCGGTCTGCCGGACGGCGTCCAGGCGCGTGCGCGCGAGACCGAGGAGGGCCGGTGCTACATCGTCCTCAACCACGGCGCCGCGGCCGTCGACGTGCCGCTCCCCACGCCGATGCGCGAGGAGCTCGCCGGCGCCGGCCCGGCCGCCTCGGTACGCCTGGAACCGTCCGGAGTGGCGGTGCTGCGTCCGGGCTGAGGAGCCGGCGGCGTCGATCAGGTGGAGAGCTGGTGCCAGACCTCGTCCAGGGCCAGGCTCAGGGCGCCGGTCAGGATCGTGTCCTCGGCCAGGCCGGAGATCCCCACGTCGGGCGGCGTGAGGGTCAGGTCGGCCAGGTGCCGGGTGATGGCCGTGAGCAGGACGGGTCCGGCGCGAGCGACCCCGCCACCGATCACGACCGCGTCGGGGGCCAGCACCAGAACGGCCGGCGCGATGGCGTGGGCGAAGGTCCGGGCGACGTCGTCCACGACCTGCTCGGTCACCGCGTCGCCGGCGGTGGCCGCGGCGAAGACGGCGGCGGCGTCGATCGGGCCCTCGCGCAGCGCCGATCCGGGCCGCGTACGGACGGCCCGGCGGGCCTGTTCGGTGATGGCCTCGGCACCGATGGCGCGTTCGAGGGGGCCTCTGCCGTCGTCGGTGTCGGGGACGCGGCCGGGCGGCCGGATGAAGCCGATCTCACCCGCGGCTCCGGTGCCCCGATGGAGGCGTCCGTCGATCACGACGCCGGCGCCCAGCCGCTCACCCCACTGGACGGCCAGCAGGGTGCCGGGTCCGGCGCGTTCCCGTGCGACGGCGAGGGCGGCGAGGTTGGCGTCGTTCTCCACCCGTACCGGGCAGCGGAACCGGTCGCGGAGGTGGTCGGAGAGGTTCACCGAGGTCCAGCCCGGCACGCTGGGCGCCAGGAGGATCCGGCCAGAGCCGGCGTCGACGATTCCGGGTGTGGCGACGACCACCGCGGCGATCTCGTCCGCCTCGAGACCGGCCTCCTCGAGAGCGCACGCGATGACCGCGTCGACGACGGTGAGGAGGCGGCTGGCCTTGTTGTGGTCGACCGATCGGCGCACCGCGGCCAGGCGGCGGCCGGCCAGGTCGTCGATCCCCACGCTGACCGTGTGCGGCCCGACGTCGAGGCCCAGCACGGGCGCGGCGCGGCCCCGAAGGGAGACCCGGACGGCCGGTCGGCCGCCCTTCCGGGAGGCGGCGGCCGGGTGGTCGTGCTGAACCCAGCCCGCCTCGACCAGGTCCTCCACCGCCTGGCCCACGGTGGGGCGGGTGAGGCCGGTCAGCCTGACCAGCTCGGCCAGCCGTACGGGGTCGGGCGCGCACTCGCGCACCGCGCGCAGTACGGAAGCGGTGTTGAGGCGGCGCAGAACGGGGGTGCCCACCGCACGCTCGTCTTCCATGGCTCCCTCCGAAAGATCCACCGGCCCCCTTGACCGAAGGATCCCGCACGCACATTATGAATCGGCTGGTTTTGTAAAGACCTTTATAAACTTCCTCCGGTGGAGGTGCCGCCCATGATGCTGGGCCGACGACTGGGAAGACGATCGGGTGCCGGACGCCGATCTCGTGCACTTATCGCCGTCATGGCCGCGGTGCTCGCCGTACCGCCGACCTCGACGGCGCAGGCGGACTCCACGCGCCCGGCGGCCGCCGCGCGCGACACCGGACCGGCCGCCCAGGCGCTGGAGCGGATCCTCGGCAAGAGCCGGGCCGGTCAGGTCACGCTGCGGACCATCGACAAGGGCACGGGCGCCGATCGTTTCCAGGTCTCCGCCGAAGGCGGGCACCTGGTGGTCGCGGGCACCTCCCCGGCCGTACAGCTCACCGGCTTCGGCTGGTACCTGCGCAAGGTCGCGCACGCCGACGTGGCGATCGGCGGGTCGCAGCTCGACCTTCCCGCGCGCCTGCCACTGCCGTCGGCGCCGATCGCGGAGGACGCGTCGGTCGCCAACCGGTTCGCGCTCAACGACACCAACGAGGGATACGGCGGCGCGTACCTGAGCTGGCAGGAGTGGCAACGCCGCATCGACGTGCTCGCGCTGCTCGGCATCAACCAGGTGCTGGTGTACGAGGGGCAGGAGGCCGTCTACCAGCAGGCCTTCGAGCAGTTCGGGTACAGCGCCGCGGACATGCGCGAGTGGATCCCGGAGCCGGCCCACCAGTCGTGGTGGCTGCTGCAGAACATGTGCTGCACCGGCTCACCGATCTCGCAAGCGTTGATCGACCGCCGCGCCGCGCTCGCCCGGCACATCATCGACCACCTGCGCGAGCTGGGCATGACGCCCGTGCTGCCCGGCTACTACGGCACGGTCCCGACCGACTTCGCGAAGCGGAACCCGGGGGCCGACACCGTCCCGCAGGGCACCTGGAACGGCCTGCAGCGCCCCGACTGGCTCGACCCGACCGGGCCGCAGTTCGGCAAGGTCGCCGCGGCGTTCTACCAGGCCCAGACCAAGCTGTTCGGCGCCTCCACGATGTACAAGATGGACCTCCTGCATGAGGGCGGCACCGCCGGGTCGGTGCCGGTGGGCCCGGCGTCGAAGGCCGTCCAGGACGCCCTGGAGGCCGCCCACCCGGGCGCGATCTGGGTGATCCTCGGCTGGGAGAGCAACCCTCTTCCGGCGACGCTCCAGGCGGTCGACCGCTCGAAGATGTTCATCGTGGACGGACTCAGCGAGCAGCCCACCGTCACCGACCGCGACAAGGACTTCCTCGGCACCCAGTACGCCTTCGGCACGATCTGGAACTTCGGCGGCCACCAGAACTTCGGCGCCGGCCTCACCGTGTGGAACGAGAAGTTCCACGCCTGGCAGGCCAAGCCGGGCAACGCCATGAACGGCATCGCGCTGATGCCCGAGGCCATCGACAACAACCCCGCCGCGGTGGCGTTCTTCGCCGACATGCCGTGGGAGAAGGGGCCCGTCGACATGGACGCCTGGTTCGCCGAGTACGCCACCGCCCGCTACGGCGCCGCCGACCCGCACGCCCTGGCGGCCTGGCGGATCATCGAGCGCACGGCGTACTCCTGGCCGGCGGGCAAGGACACCCGGCACGTGACCGCCCTGTTCGACGACCAGCCGAGTCTCACCGACACCGGGCAGGCGGCCCTGCAGTACGACCCCGCCGAGTTCGAGCAGGCGCTGAGCGAGCTGCTCCAGGTGGATCCGCGGCTCCGCCACTCCGACGCGTACCGCTACGACCTGGTCGATGTCACCCGTCAGGTGCTCGCCAACCGCAGCAGAGCACTCCTGCCGCAGATTCTCGCCGCCTATCGCGACCGCGACGGCGCCGCCTTCGGCCGGCTCACCGGCCGGTGGATGACCGAGATGAGGCTGATGGACCAGGTCCTCGGCACCGACCCGAACTTCCTGCTCGGCACGTGGCAGCGGGAGGCGGCCCGCCAGGCCGCGAACCCGAAGGAGGCCGCGACCCTCGACTACGACCTGAAGTCGCTGGTGACCCTGTGGCAGACCGAGAGCCCCGGGCTTCAGGACTACGCGCGCCGGGACTTCAACGGCCTGGTCGGCGGCTACTACGCCGAGCGCTGGAAGATGTTCTTCGACGTGCTGAAGGACTCGCTGAAGACGGGTGAGCAGCCCCGGCCGATCGACTGGCGTGCGGTCGCCGAGAGCTGGGCACACGCGGGCACCCGGTACGCGGCCGAGCCGCACGGCGACGCCTACCGGCTGGCGACGAAGGTGGCCGACGAGACGTCCGGCGGGCTGACCCTCACCTCCGACCGGAAGGGTGTCACCCCGGGCGGCACCGTCCACGTCACCGCGACCTTCACGAACGACTCGACCCTGGGCACCGCGCACAGGGTGGGCCTCGCCCTGACCGCGCCGCACGGCTACACCGTCCGCCGCGCAGCGGGCTCCACCGGGTCCGTAGGCGACGTCGGTCCCGGCAGGACCGCGACCGCGACCTGGACGGTGACCGCCCCCGCCGGCGCCGCGGCCGGTTCTCTGCCCGGCCTGGACGCCACGGCCTCGTGGCGTACCGCCGCGGGCGAGCCCGGACAGGCGACCGCGCACTCCCTCCTCATGGTCGGCGGGAGTACGGTCTCGGCGCCGTACAGGACGGCCGCCTCCGCACCGGCCGAGTTCGCGCGAACGGGCGACACGACCGGCATCGCCGCCGGAGGCAGGGACGTGTGGGGCGCCACCAACGAACTCGCGACCGTCTACGACGCCGGTGGCCTCACCTCGGGTCACGCGGTGTCCACGAAGGTGACCAGGCTGGACGGCGCGTCCCCGTACACCCGCGCCGGTCTGGTCGTCAGCAACGACCTGGCCAAGACCGGGTCCGCCGGGTACGCCGACATCGCCGTCACCCCCGAGCACGGCTGCGTCCTCTCCTACGACGCGGACGGCGACGGCAGGCTCGACCACGTGACCGAGGTCGGCGGGTTCACCGCCGGCGACGTCCAGGTACGACTGAGCACGGACGGCGGCCGCGTGACCGGCTCGTGCAGCTCCGACGGCAGGAACTGGACCGTGATCGGATCCGGCCCGATCGCCGGCGCGTCGGCCACACAGGACGTCGGCATGTTCGTCAGCGCGGTCAACAGCCACACCGCGCAGGAGGCGATCGCGCTCTTCGGCGGCGGCATCGTGGCCTCGCCCGACACCTCCCGCGACGGGTCCGGCGACGTCCTGCAGAGCCTGCACAAGCCGGTGACGGCACTGTCCTCGGAGTCGGGCCGCCCGCCCGAGTCCGCCAATGACGGCAGCCGTGCCAACTCCCCCTACTGGGGCGGCCCGATGACCTACGGCCAGACCTGGTGGCGGGTCGACCTCGGCACCGTCGACGACCTGTCCCGCGTCAACGTCCGCAACTACGTCGACGGGACCCGGTATTACACGTACCGGCTCGAGGGAAGCGTCGACGGCACCCACTGGTTCACCCTCGGCGGCCGGGGCGGCCCCGACCCCGCCACCGACGCGGGCGACACCGTGAACACCGAGGCGAAGGCCCGCTATGTCCGGGTGGTCGGCCTCGGCAACACGGCCAACGCCACGTTCCACCTCACCGAGGTCAGCGTCTACGGCACCCCGACCTAGCCCCGCCGGGCGGGTACCGGCCGGTACCCGCCCGAGATGGGTCCGGTGGGGCTCAAGGGAAGACGAGGTAGTTGGTCACCATCCAGCCGGTGACCTTCGTGGAGCCGTTGTAGCCGTAGCCGTACACCCAGACGTATCCGCCGCCGTTGGTGAATGAGCTGCTGCAGAAGTGCACCTGTGCGCCGTTCGCCAACTGGCCGACTCGCGGTGCCGATGTGGACGGTGACGTGTGTACGAGCAGCCAGTCCACGCCGCTGACATGGGTGATCGAGTCATAGGTGCACGAATAGGCAGGTGCGGCGACCTGACTCGCCGGTGTCGGAGCGGCGGCCGCCGCCGCGCCCGGAATGAGCACGGCGCCCGCGGCGACCACCAATGAGACGAGAATACGATGAGACGACATGCGGTTTCCCCTGACCGTCTGATTTCGTGCACCGATTGCACGTTGATGCGGAAATCATGGGTCCGGTAATGGCAGGGGTGAACAACCTTTCCATCACGGTGGAAAGGCGCTGGCGGCCGACTCGCCATCGGGGGGAAGCAGACAGTGGCCCCTCGGCGTGAGGGCGTGGGTAACGGTCTGCCCGTTGCGGACGGTGGTGATCAGTCCGGCCTTTCGGAGCAGGCCGGCGTGATGGCTCGCCGACGCGAGTGACATGTCGATGTACTCCGCGAGTTCCGTCGTCGTGCATGGCGTGGTGAGGGTGCGCAGAATGGTGGCGCGGGTACCACCGATGATCGCGGCGAGCGCGGCGTGGGCCTCCTCCGAGGCTCCGGAGGATGGCGCGGGCCGCGACGCCATGAGCGGCCTGACCGGGTAGACGAGCACCGGAGGAAGGTCGGCGTCGATGAGGGTGACCGGCGTCACCGTGCAGAAGAACGACGGGATCAAGGTGATGCCGCGACCGCGCAGGTCGACGGTGCGTTCGACGGGATAGTCCATCGCGAGGACCGGCGCGCTCCAGCGGAAGCCGGGCGGCAGGCCCTCGAGTAACCGTTCGACGCCGCCCGAGCGGTACTGCTGCGTACGCCGACCGCATTCGGCCGTGACGAGGGAGTCGATGGTGGGCCACGCCGGCTGGATGAACGCCGTGAAATAACGGCGAACGTCATCGACGACCTTCGCGTGGACCGTACGGTCTCCCCGGCCCAGGAGCCGCACCCACGTGGGTCGCGACGGTTGCGGCCGGAGACGGGACATGTCCGCTCGTAGACGATCACGGGGCACGGCCGCCAGGGAGTCCAGCGCCGCCTCCAGCCCGTCGAGGCCCTCAGGCGGAGTCAGGAAGTCCGGAAAGTCACCTCGAAGAGGGACGAGGCCCGACAGCCGGCGCGCCGGGCCGACGTCGTCCTGATAGGCGCGCAGCCGGCGATGCGTGGTCGTCCACCATTCCCTGTACAGCGTCCCGGGACTACGGCTCTGCAAGATCGGCAAACTGAGCGTGAGTTCCCAGAGCGGGTCCGGCCTGGACGCGATTCGTGTTCGCGCAAGATCAGCGGTGGTAAAGCGGATGCGCAGCAACATGCCCCCTGGCTGGTTGCGGCTGAGGCTTCACGCCTCGTTGAAAGGCTCTGGCCGTTTTGGCGGGCCTGGTGCGACCGTCAACTCGACAGAACAGACGGTAGTTGCCGACTACCTGTCTGCCCAGTCGATGCCTTGTCCACAAATGGACGTTACGGGGGTGCACCGTTCAGCGGGGCTTTGCGTCATCGATCGGATGGCGCCTATTTGACCTGCGTCAATACCGAAACACCGAGACAGCAGTACTGAAACATTATTGGTCAGGAGGTTGGAAATGGAAGCAGGTTCGAAGCTGAGGCGTGTTCGCCGGGGTGCGCGGCGCACCGTCGCGGCCATCGCGCTCGCGGTCACGAGCGTCGCGGTGCTGGCGTCGGCGGCACACGCCGCCCCGCCCGCCGGCGCGCGTGCGGTCGTCGCGCCGTACGACTTCGCCCATTCCACGGTGCCGCCGACGGCGGCGCAGGTGAAGGCCGGCATCGACGACGTGCTGCGACGGACGCCGGGGGCGCGTCAGGTCGGACCGACAACGATCGACATGGGCGGCGGGTTCATCGTGGAGCTGCCGAAGCCGGCGGGCACGGTGCAGCCTCTCTACACCTGTAGCTCGGGGTACATGTGCGTGTGGGTCGACCGTCAGTACACGGGCACCTACGCGTACTTCCAGGTGTGCGGCCACGAGTGGGATCTCGGCCATTCGGCGTTCCCCGGCGGCGGGTACTGGAACGACCGGATCTCCTCGATCACCAACCCGCAGACCGGCTCCAACGCCACCGGCTATTTCTACAACTACAACACGAATGGAACGTGGTCGAAGCTGCTGACCGTGCCGATCAACACGCACCGCAGCAACCTGGCGCTCGATTCCTCCGAGGATGGCAGCGGCAGCCCGAATGACCGCATCGACGGTGTGCATGTGTGCGGCGCCGTGCCCAGCCCGTGGAAGCCGAACTACTCGTCCCCGCTGCCGCCGTCATAATTCTCCGGGACCGCCTTCCCGGAGAACCTCGTCCTTCCATCACACCCGCGAGGCCCCGTCCAGATCGGGCGATCTGGACGGGGCCGGGTGTCTCTCCCGGCACTGCGAGAGGGGCGAGGGCCCACCGGCGAGGTTCATCGGTGAAGTTCGGCGTGGCGCTTCGCGTTGGGGACGTGCGGCCGCCCTCCGAGAAGGAACGGTGACACCTCGTTCCCCGCCGCGACCCGGTGACGATGCTGCGCCCGGGCGACCGGCGGGACGGCCGCCACTTGGTCGTCTACAACCTGGGGGTCAGTCCGGCGGCGTTCCGGCGCGAACCGGCCCGGATACGCACCGCCCCGCGCATCGGCCGCATACTCCACACCCCGGGCCGATCCAGCCGCCTGCTACGGCTCGATTCCGCCACCCTCTGCATCGTCGAGACCGACCCGGCCGTCGCGGCGATCGGAAGGCTAGTCGGCCGGCACTATTCCAACTACGCCAGCCGACGGTTCCGGCACCTGTTCACCCTCGGCCCAGCCGCGTACCGCACCCGCTTCCGCCCCGGCCGCTGAATCGCCGGGCGGACTTCCGCTACGCGTTCCGGTCGTCGTCGCGATCGACCCGAGCAACCTCGACGCATTCTCCGCCGTTTGCGTTGCTCCGTGACGACTTTCGCCAGTTCAGACCTTGGCCTTCCATGCTTCTGCCACTTCCCTAATGAGACGGAGGGATGCTTCTTCGCCCAACGCATGCTTTCGCAGCATCTCGAACATACGCCGGAGCCGGGATACTTCAACGGCGCCCCAACGCAGCAAGGCCACCTGGGGTGCGGGGACCGGCCCAGATCGTTCACACGGTCGGCGCGGTTTCCGCTCGCGGTCCCCTGGCGCCGAAGCGTGGGAAGTGCTCGCGGAAAGGGGCTGCCCACGGCCAGGCCGAGCGGGTCGGCGGGTCCCGCCGCCAAGGTGAAGTCGGCGCCCGCATGGATGACGACGTGAACGATACGAGAGCCGCCGGTAAAGCCGGGCGCGGCGCGGAGGGCCAGGCACGCGTTGTGATCAGCAGTTGATCGTGCCACAACCACAGGGGGACGCCCCGGCGCCTGGAGTGATGGGCGGACTCGGGGAGTGAGCCCGCCCATCGCTTCGTCGATCTTCCGCTTGCTACGCGTTCCGATCGTCGTCGCGATCGACCCGAGCGACCTCGACGCAATCGCTGTTGTTCGCATTGCTCCGTGACGACTTACGCCAGGTCAGATCCTGCTGCTCCACGACTCCGCCACTTCCTTGATGAGATGAACCGACTCGCATTCGCCCAGCGCATGCTTCCGAGCGATCTCGAATATACGCCGGAGTCTGGAAACTTCATCGGCGCTCTCCACCACGTCTCCGCTGAGTGCGTCGTCTATCTGGCCGACTTCAGTCTCACCATTGCAGCTCGCCACACCGAATGAGCCGGTGTACTGGGAGCCGACCGAGCAGCTCAGGCGGATGACCTGCACGACCACATGCTCGCGCATCGCCGTCTCAACAAGACGGTTGAGCTGATCGCTCATGACCCGAGGGCCGCCGACGTTGCGATGCAACACGCTCTCGTCGATGAGCGCGACGAAAACCGGCGGGTTCTCCTTCGCAAGCACTTGTTGCCGCGACATCCGCACCTTGACCTGGTCATCGTCGCGGAGGACCTCTCGCGCATATTCTTCGAGTTGCAGGAGCCCAGGGACGACATCGTAGGTAAACCGTAAAAGCAGCGTTGCTTGAGCTTCGGCGCGGGCCCACTTACCCAGGAATTCCTGGGGCTTATCTCCGGTGACGATGTTCTCGGCGATGTCCTCCAGAAGTCCGCCGGTGCCGAGGACGCGTTCGACGTCCTCCAGCGTTTCGGGGTCCGGGATGTTGCGGCCCGACTCCCATGCGGCGATGGCCGAGTCCGACAGGTTGATCCGCTCCCCCAGGACACGGCGGCTCATCTTCGGGACCTGCTGCTCGCGGGCGATGCGGAGCCGCCGCCCGAAGAACTCTCTTCCTGTCATGCGTGCCGGCATCGAAA
Organism: Actinoallomurus acaciae; assembly: GCF_042429965.1. Taxonomy (NCBI): domain Bacteria; kingdom Bacillati; phylum Actinomycetota; class Actinomycetes; order Streptosporangiales; family Thermomonosporaceae; genus Actinoallomurus; species Actinoallomurus acaciae. Next base: position 20,262 of record NZ_JBHLZP010000024.1, on the reverse strand, counting down.
TTCACACCCTCTCGTACTCGCCTGTACTTGCACCACACTTGTCATTCGTGCGCACCGGAGCACTTCCCAGCCTATTGACCGGACGCCATTCTTTGCAGGGAAACGACCGCAAACCAATTAAGGCAAAGCACCCCATGAGCGACTTTCCCGATTGCCAACCCCGGCCGGCCCGTGCCGGGCTGGTTCCCTATATCGTCCGCTGGAGCGGCGAACGTCCGGTCAATACACCGGTGGTGGCCAAGGGGCGTACCGGCATCGGCTACCAGCACGAGCGGCCGGGTGACCGCGACGCACGCGGTGTGTTGTGGACCCGCTACGTCCGCGCGCCGGGCGAGGGCACGCCCGAGTTCGGCGGGGTGCACCCGTACCGGCAACGCCGCGCGATGCGACGGCTGCTCTGCCAGGTCTGCAGCGGCCCGGCCGACCGGAACGAGCGAGGCGTCCTGTGGCTCGTGGGCAATGCCGGGCGAGGCTGGTCGGGCGAGGACGTGACCGGCCACCCACCGGTCTGCCTGCGCTGCGCGGGCACGGCCCGCCGCGCCTGCCCGTACCTGCGCAAAAGCGGCACGCTGGCGCTGCGTGTCCGCGACGCCCCGCTGGTCGGCGTCTCCGGCAAGCTGTACGAACCCCACCGCCGGGACCTCGTCTGCCTGGGACCGGTCACCCTCGCCTACGACGACCCGAGAGTCAGGTACCTCCAGGCCACCCAGCTCATGCGCGCACTGCGCGACTGGACGGCCGTGGACCTGTAACGGATGATCGGAGTTCCTTTAATGCGGGCGTACGGCGGGCGCGGGATCCGCGGCGAGGAACGGCCGGACGACCGGCAGGGTCAGGTCGGTGCGGAGAAACGCGTCCAGGTGTCCGCAGCCGGGAAGTTCGACCAGGGTGGCGCCGCGGATCCGATCGGCGGTGCGCCGGATCAACGGGAGCCTGGGGTCGCGATCGCCGGCCAGCAGGAGCACGGGCACCGAGGTCCAGGCGAGCAGGTCCAGGATGCCGTCGCGCTCGGCGAGGCCGATGGTCAATGCCGCCAACGCGTGCTGGTCGGCCGCCTGGATACTGGCGCGCAGCCATGCCGGGAGGGCGCCCCGCCGTTCCAGCAGGGCGATGATCGGCGCCGTGCCCCGGATACGGAGAGACTCCGCCTCCTCGGTGACGTCGTCCGGGTCGGCGATGACGCGGTCGGCGTGCGCGCCGCCCGCGATCAGGCGGGTGAGCCGATGGGGGTGGTGGGCGAGCAGGTGCAGGCCGATGGTGCCACCCAGGGAGGCACCCCACAGGTCGGCCCGGTCGATCTCGAGCGCGTCGAGCACGGCGATGACGTCGTCCACCTGGCGATCGATCTGGTAGCTCTCGGGGTCGTGCGGGGCGTCGCTCTCACCATGGCCCCGCAGGTCGATGAGGATGAGTTCGTGGTGGGCGGCCAATGCCTCGACGTGACCGCCGGAACGCCAGGTGCTGCGGTCTCCGTAGGTCCCGTGCAACAGCACGAGCGGATTCCCCTCGCCCACGGTCTCAACGGCGATCCGCCGTCCGTCACGGCTGGTGGTCCGCATGGATGCGAGCCTGACGGCCTGAGTCCAGGGCCGCAACGCGATTTCCCGCAGGCCTCGCCGTACCGGTGCTGGCCGAAAGCGGTCAGGAGAACCCGGCAGCAAAAGATCATTCCCCTTAATGATCTTGGGACTGTAGCGTCACGTGTGCCCTTTGGCGCCTCCTGGGACCACGCCGCCCGCCGGGTGGCGACGTGCCCCTTTGGAGACACCCCCCATCAAGGATGAGGCACCTTTGACACGAATTTCCAGGTCAGCGGTGGCGGTGGCCACCCTGTTCGCCTGTACGTTTGCGACTCAGTCCGCGTTCGCCGATGGTTCCGACCCCGCCGGGGTGGTGCCGGTATCGGGTGCCAGCGCGCTCCCGGCGGGTTGTGGGCTGCCCGAGGGCGACGGTTACGTTCTGAACCCGAACACCGAGGTTCAGCCCATGGTCGCGCGGGATCCGAAGCGACCGGGGCATCTCGTGTCGGTCTACCAGCAGGACCGCTGGAACCGGTACGGCAGCAACGGAGCCGTCACCGCCGTGTCCGACGACAACGGCGCGACCTGGCATCCGTCGGCGGAGCAGCCCGCGTTCTCCCGATGCGACGGCGGCACCGCGGCAGGCGGCGGAGACTACGACGTCACGACGGACCACTGGATCACGGTCACGCCGTCCGGCACGGCGGTCGCCGCGTCGTTCTCGCTGTCGCGCACCGGTGAGGTGACGGCGATCCTGGTGTCGCGGTCCGGTGACGGCGGCGAGCACTGGGACGCACCGGTGACCCTCCAGCGGGACGACGACCCCGAGTTCTTCAACGACCGCCCGTCGGTCACCGCCGACCCGTACCACCCGGGCGTGGTCTACGCGGTGTGGGACCGGGTCGACTCCCGGCCGAACGGCGACTGGGTACAGCCGGTCTACCTGGCGAAGTCGACCGACGACGGCCGCACCTGGACCACGAAGAAGGCCTACGACCTCCCCACCGACAGCGGCGTCATCGGCACCGAGCTGGTCCCGATGGCCGACGGCACGCTGTTGATCGGCATGCACCAGGAGACCGACACCACCGCCGCCACCCAGGTCATCCGCTCGACCGACGGCGGCGCCACCTGGTCGGCGCCGACGCTGGACGTGGCGGCCCCGCTCACCGTGGGCACCAAGATCCCGGACCCCGACGGCTCGGGTGACGCGCTGCGCAACGCCACGCTGCCGCTGCTGGCGGCCCAGCCGGGCGGCAAGGTGGTGAACGCGGTCTGGCAGAGCCAGGACGCCGACGGCACCTTCCACGTCGCGTACGCGCGGTCCACCGACGACGGGAAGACCTGGTCCAGCCCGGTCCGCGTGGACAGGACGCCCACCGGTTCGGCCGCGGTACCGGCGATCGCCGTGTCTCCCGGCGGCACCCTGGCGGTCACGTACTACGACTTCCGGAAGAACACCTCCGCCGCCACCCTGCCCACCGACTTCTGGGCCGTGACCTGCTCGGCGGACTGCACGAAGCCCGGATCGTGGCGCGAGCGGCACATCGAGGGCTCGTTCGACGCGCGGACGGTGCCGTCGACGAGCTCCGGCCGGATGCTCGGTGACTACACCGGCCTGGTCTCGACCGGCTCTGCCTTCGTGGCCGTGTACGGCGTGGCCACCGGCGACACCACCAACCCGGTGGACATCCACAGCGCGACCTTCTACAACTGACCGCCCGTGGCGACTCGCCGGTCCTCGAAGCGCCGGCGAGTCGCCACGGCTCAGTCGCGCAGCGTCCGCTCCAGCCGCCGTACGGCCACGGCGAAGGCGACGGCTCCGAGCGCCGCCAGGTAGACCACCGCGACGACGAGGTGGCGCCCGCCCGTGCCCAGGCCCGTGCCCAGGAAGGTCGCCCGGGTCAGCTCGATGCCGTGGTACAGCGGCAGGACCCGCACGAACACCCGGACCGGGCGCGGGTACACGCTCAGCGGAAAGAACGTCGTGGCGAACAGGAACATCGGCAGCATCACGAGCTGGATCAGCTGGAAGTCCTGCCAGTCCCGTACGAACGTGACCACGAGCAGGCCGGTCGAGGCGAACGCGAAGCCGATCAGCAGTGCGCTGGGCACGACCAGCAGCGCCGCCGGCGTGTGCACCAGGCCGAGCGCGCTCACCACCGCCAGGAACGCGGTGGAGACGAGCGTGCCGCGCAGCAGCGCCCAGGACACCTCGCCGAGCGCCACCGAACGTACCGACATCGGCGTGGTGAGGATCGACTCGTACGTCTTGTCGGTGGTGAGCTTGGCGTACAGGTTGAAGGTGGTCTCGTTCATCGCCCCGTTCATCGCGGCGGTGGCGAGCAGCGCCGGCGCCACGAACTCCGGGTACGGCACGCCGCTCCGCAGGCCCGGCACGTGGCCGACGAGCGTGCCGATGCCCAGGCCGAACGCCAGCAGGTACAGCAGCGGCTCGAAGATCTCGGCGAGGATGACCGGCCACGTGTGCCGGTAGATCATCAGGTTGCGCTCGACCATCGTCCAGGGCCGGCCGTGGCGCGGCCGTACGGGCGGATTCGCGGTCACCGTCACGGGAGCTCCAGGTCAGACGTGCAGCGTACGGCGATAGTTGCGGCGGGCGACGAGCAGCCCGGCGACGGCCATCACGGTCAGGTAGCCGACGTGGACGAGCGCGCGGAACGGCGTGGCGGTGCCGAGGGCGACGGCACGCCCCAGGTCGACGCCGTGCCACAGCGGGGTCGCCCAGGCCAATGGGCGCAGCCACGACGGCAGCCGCTCGATCGGGAAGAACGTGCCGGAGAACATGTACAGCGGCAGGACGGCGAACCGGAAGACCGCGTTGACCTGCGAGGGCCGGGTCACGGTCACCGACCAGGCCGCCGCCGGCGTGGCGAACGCGATCGCGACCAGCAACGCGATCGGCACGAGCAGCGGGGCGCGCGCCGGGTCGACCGCGCCGAACAGCAGGCTGACCCCGGTGAACAGGACGGCGTTCTGCGCCGCCCGCAGCGCCCAGAACATCAGGTGCCCGTACAGGATGTCCTCGGGCGAGAGCGGGGTGGCGGCGGCCGCGCGGTAGTTGCCCCGCTGCCGCACGCTCTGCAGAACCGGACCGGCGGCCTCCAGGAACGCCGTCTGCATGACCGCGGCGACGAGCATCCCGGGCAGGATGAACCGCAGGTAGGACTCCCCGTGAAGAGCGCCGTTGCGGTCGACCAGCTTGCCCAGGCCGAGCCCGAGGGCGGTCAGGAAGAGCAGCGGGTTGGCGACGCTGATGACGATCGAGCCGCGCCAGGTGCGGCGGTAGCGGAACAGCCAGTAGCCGAGCTCGCGGAACGCGGGCGCCGAACGCGCCCTCGCCAGGGCCCCCATCAGTCGACCAGCGAACGGCCGGTCAGGGTGAGGAAGACGTCCTCCAGGCTGGAGCGCCGGACCAGCGCGGCCTGCGGCCGTACGCCCCGCGCGTTCACCGCCGCCAGGGTCTCCTCGCCGTCATCGGTGTAGAGCAGCAGCCGGTACGGCAGTTCTTCCACGCGCTCGACCAGGCCACGGCACTTGTCGATCATGATCTGCCGCTCCTCGGGGGCGAAGCGCAGCTCCAGCACCTCGCGGCTGGTGTAGCGGGCGATCAGTTCAGAGGGGGTGCCGGCGGCCACGATCCTCCCGGCGTCCATCACCACGAGCCGGTCGCACAGTTGCTCGGCCTCATCCATGTAGTGCGTGGTGAGCAGGAGCGTCACGCCGTCCTGCTTGAGCCGGAACAGGCGCTCCCACAGCAGGTGACGGGCCTGCGGGTCGAGGCCGGTGGTGGGCTCGTCGAGCAGCACGATCTCCGGCTCGTTGATGAGCGCCCGCGCGATGGTGAGCCGCCGCCGCATGCCACCGGACAGCGTCGCGACCGCGTCGCCCGCCTTCTCCTCCAACCGCGCGAACTCCAGCAGCCGCGCGGCGCGCTCGCGCAGGACCTTCCAGGGCAGCCCGAAGTAGCGGCCGTAGATCAGGAGGTTCTCCCGTACGGTCAGCTCGCCGTCGATCGTGTCGTCCTGCGGCACCACACCGAGCCGGGCCCGGATCGCGGGCCCCTCGGTCGCACTGTCCCGCCCGAGGATGCGCAGGCTGCCGGCGGTGACCGGCGAGACACACGCGATCATCCGCATGGTGGAGGACTTGCCCGCACCGTTGGCCCCGAGCACGCCGAACGCCTCGCCCCGGCGCACCTCCAGGTCGATCCCGTCGACGGCGGTGAACCCGCCGCGGCCGGCGGACCGCCCGTACACCTTCGTCAGCCCCTCGGCCCGGATCAGTATCTCCGTCGACGAGCCGGCGGTCATCGGGGCACCTCGACGCTCAGTCTCACGAGAGGAACTTACTGAGAACGAACGACTTCTTGCAATGAATTATCGACTAGCTGATGTCCGTCTGTGAGCTACTTGCGCGCTCGCCGTCCGCGGGATGTGGTGGGCGCGTCAGGGGGCGTCGACGATCAGGGCCAGGGACTCCGACGGTACGGCCGCGGGGCTCGCGTAGTTGGCGTCGGCGGCCGCGCGTTCCGCGGCGTTCGGGGTGGCGTTGGTGCAGGAGACGCCGCCGGTCGAGCCCGACATCAGCGACGAGCACGGGCCCGGCTTGTTGTCCGGCAGGCCGAGGCTGTGGCCCAGTTCGTGGGCGGCGATGCGGATGGTGTTGTAGCCCTCGTCGACCGCCTCGCGGCCGAAGTAGACCGTGCTGTGCCGGCCGCCGGGGCGGGCCGGGCCGAGTGTCGTCTCCGGCCAGCCGTCGTAGGCGACGATGTTGATCTCGGCGGTCTGGCCGGCGGTGGCCTCGACCAGGCGTACGTTCTGGAGGCCGGCGTTCCAGGAGTTCGCGCCGGCGACGACGGCGCTGCGGAACTCCGCGGCCTGGCTGTCGTCGTAGTGCAGGACGATCTGTGCGAGGGGACGGGGCACGGCGTGCGCCGCCGGGGCCACGGCCGCCGAGACGGCGAGCGTGGCGGCGCAGGTCAGCAGGCGGGCACGGGTGCGGTGGGCCATGGCGGGGCCTTCCTCGGTGGGGAGTTACCGGGAGCGGGTCCGCCTCAGACTATTCATGACACAGAGTCGCAACAAGCGGCAAAGGCGAGAGTCACCGGATACGGCCAACGGCGGTCAGCGGATGGTCGGCGATCGGTCAGCGGCTCCCCCGATGATCGCTGACATGACGAACAACGGGCTGAACACCACCAGCGTCCTCATCTCCGGCGCGAGCATCGCCGGTCCCGCCCTCGCGTACTGGCTCTGCCGTTACGGCTGTGACGTCACCGTCGTGGAGAAGGCGCCCGCCCTGCGGCCCGGCGGTCAGGCCGTCGACTTCAAGGGCCCGACGCACCGTACGGTCCTGGAACGCATGGGCATCCTGGACGATATCCGGCGCCTCCAGACCGGCGGCCGCGACCAGACGGTGGTCGACACGGACGGCCGGCGTCTCGCCGTCATCCCCGGCGAGTTCACCGGCGGGGAGATCGAGATCCGCCGCGGCGACCTGGCCCGGCTCCTGTACGAGCGCACCGCGGACGGCTGTGAGTACGTCTTCGGCGACTCGATCACCTCGCTGACCGAGACCGACGGCGGTGTGCGGGTGACCTTCGAGCGCGGCGCGCCGCGCACCTTCGACATCGTCGTCGGCGCGGACGGGGTGCACTCGAACGTCCGGCGGCTGGCGTTCGGGCCGGAGAGCGAGTTCGTGCACCACCTCGGTCACTACTACGCGCTCGTCGACGTCGGGCTCGACGGCGACCCCGTCATGTACAACGAACCGGGGCGGATGGCCGCGCTCGGCGGGCCGAAGGCGCCGGCGTTCTTCGTCTTCGCCTCCGGCCCCCTGGAGTACGACCGCTTCGACGTCGGCCGGCAGAAGGAACTGCTGATCGAGGCCTACCAGGGCGGCGGCTGGCGGATCCCGGAGGTGCTGGCCCGAATCCCCGGCGCGGAGGAGTTCTACCTCGACTCGATCAGCCGGGTGGAGGTGGAGCACTACTCCCGTGGCCGGGTCGTCCTGCTGGGCGACGCGGCGTACGCCAACACCCTCGGCGGGTTCGGCACCGGACTGGCGATCGTCGGCGCGTACGTCCTGGCCGGTGAGCTCCTGGCGGCGCGGGGCGACCACCGTACGGCGTTCGCGCGGTACGAGGAGGGGTTCCGGGGCTATGCCGCGATCTCCAGGAAGGGCAACGCGGGGCCGTTCCTCGCGCCGCCGAACGCGCTGCGGATGCGCATGCGGAACTGGATGTTCAACTCCCCGCTGATGTTGCGCATGATGCTGAAGATGACCGACCGGTTCGCCACCGGGATCGAGCTGCGGGACTACTCGTCGGTGTGAGTGTCGCGGCGGCGGCGCCAGGCCGCCGCCGCGGTGTCGTCGTCACTGGCCAGGACGATCCGCAGGAACTGCCGGGAGACCGGGCTCGGGCGGCGCACCCGGGAGGCGCCGATGGCGATCTCGTACGTCGGCGGGCGCGGTCGTACCGGCACGAACCGCAGGTCCTTGACGTCCGCCGTGATCGGGACCGGCACGAAGGCGAGGCCGACCTTGAGGCGGACGAGGTCCAGGATGCTCGACATGTCGCCCGTCTCGAACGTGGTGTGCCGCTCCTGGATCCCGGCGGTGACGAACGCCCGGTCGACCGCGCCGCGTACGCCCCAGCCGGGCGGGAAGTCGATGAACGTCTCCTCCATCACGTCGTGGAGGCCGATGGACTCGGCATCGCCGAAACGATGGCCGGGCGGGCAGGCCAGCACCACCTCGCCGCTCGTCAGCGGGTGCAGGTCGATGCCGGGGACCGTGCCGGTGGTGATCAGCACGGCCATGTCCATGCTGCCGTCGCGCAGCCGCTCGATGTGGCCCGTGGTCCCGCGCGCCTCAGGCGCCCGCAACCGGATGTCGACCAGGGGGAACCGCTCGCGGAAGACGGCCAGTGACTCTCGTATGTGATCAGGGGTGACGCCGAACAGCACGCCCAGCTCCAGCGTGCCGCGCAGCCCGCCGCCGGCCTCCTCCACCGCCTGCCGCGCGTGCCGTACGGCGGACAGCACCCGCTTGGCCTCGGACGTCAGCGCCCGCCCGGCCTCCGTCAGGGTGATGCGCTGCGTCGTACGGTCGAACAGCGGCGCCCCGAGCTCGCGCTCCAGCGACCGCACCGACGTGGAGACGCCGGACTGCACGATGTGCAGGCGTTCGGCCGCCCTGGTGAAGCTCAGCTCTTCGGCGACGGCCAGGAACACCTCGAGTTTCCGCGTGTCCATGTAACCCGTCACCCCGTCATCTCTGATGCAGATCGAGCCATCGGACTCTGATGTTGGACATCGATGGACGAGGGAGCGAAATATCAGAGATGGCAGAACCCGTCGCCTGGGCCACGGCGGGCAGACCGGCGCACACCCTGATCCACCTGGAGAAACATGTCCACCCTACTCATACGCTCCGGCCATGTGACCAGCCTCGACGAGTCGATCGGCGAGATCCCCGACGGCGACGTACTGATCGACGGTGACACGATCACGGCGGTCGGCCGGGGGCTGGAGGCCCCCGGCGCCCGGGTCGTCGACGCCGCCGGAAAGATCGTCATCCCCGGTCTGGTCGACGCGCACCGCCACGTCTGGCAGAGCGCGATCAGCGACGAGACGTCCACCGAGGACTGCCTGGGGACCCTGCTCGCCGAACTGCCCGACCGGTACGGACCCGAGGACGTCTACGCCGGTGTGCTCTGGGGCGCCCTGCGGGCGATCGACTCCGGGGTCACGACGGTCGCCGACTGGTCCCACATCGTCACGACCCCGGCCCACGCCGACGAGAACGTGCGCGCCCTGTGCGACTCCGGGATCCGGGCGCTGTTCCTGTACGGGCCGCCGATCGGCGGCGACGTGATGAAGTGGTTCGTGGACAGTACGATGCGGCACCCGGCGGACGTGCGGCGCGTACGGTCCGAACTGCTCGGCGACGACACCGCGCGGGTCACGATGGGCCTGGCCCTGCGAGGGCCGGAGTTCTCCACTCCGGGGGTCACCGCGGCCGACTTCCGGCTGGCGCGCGAACTCGACGTACCGATCAGCATCCGCTCCGGGCTCCCGGCGTACCTGGGCCGGTCCCGCACCATCGAGACCCTCGACCGGCTCGGCCTGCTCGGCCCCGACGTGCACCACGCCCACGGCGCGCGGTTCTCCGCCGCCGACCTCAAGCGGATCGCGGCCACCGGCGGTTCGATCGTCGCGTGCCCGACGGCCGACGTGTCCATGGGCAGGGCGACCGGAACGGACCGGTTCCCGATCACCGGCCGGGCCGTCGCGAACGGGCTGCTGCCGGCACTCGGCACCGACATGGCGGCCGACGAGACCCTCGGCCTGTCCGGCGAGATGCGCAGGGCCCTCTCGAGCGAACGCGAACGTGCGATCTCCGTCGCGTCCACGCACGGCGAGACGCCGGTCCATCTCACCGCACGGGACTCGCTCCGATTCGCGACCGTCGCCGGTGCCGAGGCGCTGGGCCTCGGCGACCGCATCGGCACCATCAGCCCCGGAAAACGCGCCGACCTGGCGATCGTGGACGGCCCGATGGTCCCCTGGCGGGACCCGGCCTCCGTCGTGCTGGAGTCGCGCGCCGCCGACGTCGACACAGTGATCATCGACGGCGCGGTGGTCAAGCACGCCGGCCGCCTGACCGGGTCGGCGGCGCATCAGGCCTGGCTCCTGCAGGAGGCGTCGCGGCGGCGGCTGTCCGCCTGGACCGGGCTCGTCTCCGCCTGACCGGCGGGGACGTCAGATGTCGATGAGGCAGCCGTGCTCGTCGGCGCGGTCCGCCGTCTCGTCGTCGAACCAGACGCCGCCGGTGGCCAGGTACCGGAACCGGTGCGTGCCCGGCGGGAGAGTGACCGAGACGCTGCGGAAGCCGCGACGCCGCTTGAGCAGCTGGTGCCGTCCGGGTTCCCAGCCGTTGAAGTCGCCGACGACGCTGACGACGCCGGGCGGCTCGTTCATGGGCAGGCTGAACGTGACGCGGGTCTTGGGACCGAACAGAGGCGAGCGCCTGAGCATAGAGAAACTCCTTGTACGTGGGGGTACGCCGGGAAATTCTCGCTTGGGCGACACGTCGGAGTCAGGGCGACACGGCGTGTAACGCAATATTCACGCGATCGGGTCAGCCCGGTTTGACGGCGCTGAGGGCGCGGGTGCCCATCCACGGCCCGCCCCACCACATGCGCCAGCCCAGCGGGCGGACGCGGACGTCCTTCAGGCCCAGCTCCGTCAGCCGGCGCCGATGGTCGTCGACCGCCGCGATATCGGCGATCAGCAGCCGCCCGCCGGGGCGCAGCACGCGTACGGCCTCATCGACGGCCCGCGTCCGGCCCTCGGCCTTCTTGATGTTGTGGATGGCCAGGCTGGAGACGATCACGTCGAACGACGCGTCGTCGAACGGCAGCGCGGTCATGTCACCGGTGCGCAGCTCGACCCGGTCGCGGACGCCCTCGGCCTCGGCGTTGCGCTCGGTGACCTCGGGCGCGTTGCCGGACTGGTCGACGGTGCGCCACAGGTCGACGCCGACGGCGCCGCCCTCCGGCAGCCGCTCCGCCGCCATCAGCAGCACCGCTCCCCTGCCACAGCCGAGGTCGAGCAGCCGCTCGTCACCGCGCAGGCCGAGGTCGCCGAGGAGCTCGTGCCAGACCGCGAACTTGCCCCGCCGGGTCGTGTGGAGATAAAGCGCCACGCTGACGAGGCCGAGCGCGGCGACCGCGAACGGGATCCAGCCGAACCCGATGCCGACGCCGATTGTCACGCCGATCCCGGCGAACACCATTCCCACGGCGGTGCACGCCAGGCCGAACAGCACGGGCGGCGCGTCCACGCCGTAGGACCCCCGTCTCCGCGCGGTCGTCATGAACGGCACCGTAACGCAGATGCGGCACCGGGCGCAGGTCGCCGGCCGCCCCCGCACCTCGTTCATTGTCGTGCGACAATCAATGGCGCGGGCCGAGGCCACCACACGCCGACGCGCCCCTAGAATCGGACCGACCGCGCCGGATCGCCACGTATCGCCGGCGCGCCCCCACCCCGCCGTGGGCTCGCGGTGAGCCCGCCATGACAGGAGTCGCGATGGCCGCCCAGGCGCCAGTACGCCCCTACCGCATCCTTCTCGTCGAAGACGATCCCGCGGACGCGCTGCTGGTGGAAGAAGCCCTGCTCGACGGCTCCGAGGGAGATCGCTCTCTCGTCCAGGTGCCCGACGGCGTCGCCGCCCTGGAGCACCTGCGAGACCCCGGTCAGCCGCGCCCGGACCTCATCGTCCTCGACCTCAACATGCCGCGCATGAACGGCGCGGAGATGCTGAAGATCCTCAAGCAGGAGCCCGACCTCAAGGCCATTCCGGTGGTGGTCCTCACCACGTCCGCGGCGCACGAGGACGTCGCGGCCGCGTACGCCACCCACGCGAGCGCGTACGTCGTCAAGCCCGTCAACCTGGACGACTTCATCGAGGCGGTGCGGAACATCGACAGCTTCTACCGGGAGCTCGCCGAGCACCTGCCGGGCGACCCGCGCACCGGCGACTGAGAGACCGCGACTCAGGTCTCCCCGGTCGTCTCCGGCTCACTCGCCTGGGCCGGCAGGGTGAAGGTGATCCTGGCGCCGGGCTCGTGGGCGGGGTCCACCCCGATCGTGCCGCCGTGGAACTCGACGATCTTCTTGCACACGGCCAGCCCGATCCCGGTGCCCGGGTAGGCGTCGCGGGTGTGCAGGCGCTGGAAGATCACGAAGACCCGCTCGGCGTACTCGGGACCGATGCCGATGCCGTTGTCGGTGACCGCGAGGTGCCACATGTCCTCGTGCCGCTCCGCGGACACCCGGATCTCGGGCGCCCGGTCGGGTGAGTGGAACTTGACGGCGTTGGACAGCAGGTTCTGCAACAGCAGGCCGAGCTGCCCGGGGTCCCCGGTGACGGTGGGCAGCGGATCGTGGGACAGCCGGGCGCCCGCCTCCTCGATCGTGATGCTCAACGTGTCGACCGTCGTGGCGTACACCTCCTCGAGGTCCACGTCGACGCGGTCCTCCTGGACCCGGCCGACACGGGAGAACCGCAGGAGATCGTTGATGAGCGCCTGCATGCGGTTGGCGCCCTCGATGGCGAAGTCGATGTACTGGTTGGCCCGCTCGTCGAGCTGTTCGCTGTAGCGGCGCCGCAACATCTGACTGAAGCTCGCGACCTTGCGCAGCGGCTCTTGCAGGTCGTGCGAGGCCACATAGGCGAACTGCTCGAGCTCGGCGTTGGAGCGGCGCAGGTCTTCGGCCTGGTCGGCGAGCCGGTCGCGGGCGTCGCCGGAGAAGGCGAGCTCCTCGGTCAGGCGCTGCCGCATCGCCTCGACCCCGGTGGCCAGACGCCGCAGGTCGGCGGGGCCGTGGCCGGTGATCACGTGGCCGAAGTCGCCGTCGGCGACCTGCCCGGTGTCGGCCGCGAGCCGCTCCAGCGGCGCCGTGATCCCGCGCCGCAGGCCGACGAACACCAGTACGGCGATCACGAGGATCACCACCGCGATACCGATGAAGACCGCGTCCCGCTCGGTCTGCACCCTGCGGAGGTCGGCGCGCCCGGCGGCGCGCTCCTGCGCCAGGTGCCGCTGCTGGGTGGCCATCGCCGAGCGCAGCGCGTCGAACTCGGTCTTGCCCTCGCCCGCCCGCTCGTTCGCCAGATGCGTCACCGCGTCGCCCTTCGCGGTGGCGATGGGGCCGGCGATCCGGGCCCGCCAGATCCCCGCGCGTTGCGTCACCAGAGCCAGGTCGGCGCGTTCTCGCGGGCCGACGGACAGCGTCCGCAGCGCCCGCATCGCGGCGGCCTCCCGCGTGCGCCCCTCGTTGTAAGGGGCGAGGAAGTCGGAGCGGGCGGACAGGCCGTACCCGCGGATGCCGGTCTCCTGGTCCAGCATGGCGGCCTCGTAGCGGATCGAGGCGATGAGCGCCGACGACTGCCGGTCGACCAGCTGGTCGGTGACCGTCCCCTCATGACTCAGCACCCAGACGCCGAAGACGCCCAGGACCGCCAGCACCGCGAGGGCACCGCCCACGCCGATCTGCAGCCAGCGCCGGGTCGTCAGCCTCGACCATCCCGTCGCCGGGTCGGGGACCGGCCGGTCCGCGGCAGGCCTCGGCGCGGCGGTCTCCTCGGCGATCTCCGCGGCGGGCTCTTCGGCGGACTCTTCGGCGGACTCTACGAGGGGGGCCGAGGTGGATTCGGGGGCCATGAACTCTCCGCTTGGTCACGCACAGGGGTCGACGAGCCGAGACGATCGCACGGCACGCTCACGATATCCGCGCGGAGTGGCCACCGGACGAACGGTTGCGGCCGGGGCCGGGCCTGGGTCCGGCGGTCTCAGCCGCGCGCCCCCACCGAGGCCTTGCCGCTGCGGACGGCCTCGGTGGCGGCGTCGGCGGTGTCGTAGATCGGCAGGACCCGGATCAGCTGGGTGATCTCGAAGACCTTCCGTGCCTGCGCGGACGGCGCCGCGATCGCCAGGGAGCTGTCGTGCGGGCGGAGCCGGTGCACGACGCCGACGAAGACGCCCAGGCCGATGGAGTCGACGAAGTCCACGCCGCTCAGCTCCAGCACCAGGCGGTGGTGGCCCTCGTCGATGAGGCGGATCAGCAGGTCACGCACCTGCGGCGCGGTGGCCACGTCGAGCGCTCCGGCGAGTGTCACGCTCACGATGCCGTCGTCCGTCACGGTCTGCTCGACGCTGAACTCCATGCCGTCCTCCAATGGCTCCCGGCACATCCCTGACGATCCGCGCCGCGCAGGTGTTCCCGCGGAGGCCGCCCCGAATCGTTCTCCGGCGACACGTTCTCCTCGCCTGGTCACTCATTATGGCCGCCAAGCCGGTACGCCGCGACGGTTGGAGCGCCAGGTGTCATGGCCGCATCCGCGCGCACACGGCGGGACGGCACGGCCCGGGGAGGTAGGCGCCGATTCCGGGCGCGAACGGGACGGGCCGTCCCGCCTGGGGCGGTGCCCTACCCGGAGAGATCGCGGATACACGGAGAAGACAGGCCATGTCACCCTAAGTGACCGCCCATCGAGTCGCCACGTCGGACACTTAGAGTTTCGATTCGATTACGCAACGGCGGGTCCCCTCGGCTCGCCCATGAGTACGGGAGTACGGATGGCGTCGTGGTCCGGTGATTGGGCCATCGCGAATCGCGACGTAGGGGGAATCAGTGCTCAAAAAGCTCACCGCAACGGGGATCGTGGCGGCGGCGGCCGCGGGGGTCATGCTGCTCGGTGGTACCGCGAACGCGGACCGTCTCTCCGTCAACGAGGCAAGCCACCAGCCGGCCTCGTACCACCAGGCCGACCACGACGGCTGGTCCCGCTGGCACCACCGCGACCGCTGGCACGGCCGGGGCTGGTGGCACCACCACAACCGGTACCAGCATCGGTTCCACTTCCACCGCTAGACCGGCGCGTTCAGTTCCTGCCGCGATAGTCGGCCGCCGTGGCTCGCCCGTGTCCGCACGGGCGAGCCACGGCGGCGCAGCCGGAGGTGCTCCGGTGTCGGTCCCCGATGCGGCCGTACGGCCTGTGACCGGTCACGCGGCTCCTGGACCCGTCACCGGCGGCTTCGGAGTCAGCGGCCGTCAGAGGAGTCGCGCAGCTCGCGGAAGAACGCCCGGATGTCCTCGGCCAGCAGGTCCGGCTCCTCCATCGCGGCGAAGTGGCCGCCTCGGTCGTACTCGGTCCAGCGCACGATGGTGTTCGCGCGTTCCGCGAGATGGCGCAGGGCGATGAAGTTCTCCTCCGGGAAGACGGCGAGGGCGGTGGGCGCGGTGGACGGCTCGGGCGGCCTTCCCCAGTAGTCGGCGTGGGCCCGCTCGTAGTAGATCCGGGCCGACGAGCCGGCGGTGCCGGTCAGCCAGTACAGCATCACGTTGGTCAGCAGCCGGTCGCGGTCGACGGCCTCCTCGGGCCGCTCCCCCGAGTCCGTCCACTCCTTGAACTTCTCCACGATCCAGGCGAGCTGCCCGACCGGAGAGTCGGTCAGCCCGTACGCCAGGGTCTGCGGGCGCGTGCACTGGAGGACGGCGTACCCCGTGCGCTCGCGTTCCCACTCCTGCGTACGGGCCCAGGAGGCCAGCGCGCGCGCGCGTTCGGCCGGGTCGAGCGCTGCCAGCTCCTCCGGCGTCGGCTCGGCGGACGCGGCCGTTCCGGGGATCAGGTTGAGGTGGACGCCGATGATCTGTTCGGGGTGGGTACGGCCGAGCTCGCGGGAGATGGCCGCGCCCCAGTCGCCGCCCTGCGCGCCGTAGCGGCGGTAGCCCAGACGCCGCATCAGCTCGCCGAAGGCGGCGGCGATCCGGAGCGGCTCCCAGCCGCGTTCCCGCGTCGGGCCGGAGAGGCCGAAGCCGGGGATGCTCGGCACCACCAGGTGAAAGGCGTCCGACGGGTCCCCGCCGTGGGCCCGGGGGTCCGTCAGCAGGCCGGCGATCTCGGTGAACTCCACGATCGAGCCCGGCCAGCCGTGCGTGATGATCAACGGTGTCGCGTCGGGCTCGGGCGACCGGATGTGGGCGAAGTGGATGTTCGCGCCGTCGATGGTGGTGGTGAACTGCGGCCAGCGGTTGAGCAGCGCCTCGGCGGCGCGCCAGTCGTACTCGTGCCGCCAGTAGCGTACGAGCTCCCGCAGATAGTCACGCGGCACGCCGTACGCCCAGCCGGCGCCGGGCAGCTCATCCGGCCACCGCGTGCGATCGAGCCTCCAGGCGAGATCGTCCAAGTCGTCCTGCGGGATGTCGAGGCGGAAGGGGCGGATCGCGTCCGTAGTGGTCATGGCCTCGCATGGTAGGCGGCCGGCCGGAGATGGCGGTCACCGGATCCGCCTAGGTCACACGGCGGATCCGGGTGCGCAGGGCCCGGGTCGCCACCGGGCCGAGGTCGTCGAAGACCTCCAGGATCACGCCCAGCCGGTCGAGGGCGTCGAGCGCCCGCCCGGCCGCCTCCGGGTCGGCGCCCTCGTACAACTCGATGCCCACGAACGTCGCGGCGACCGCGCGGGCCAGCCCCGGCACGTCGGCGACGTCGGCCAGGGGCGTACGGCCCAGGACGCGGCCGAGGACGGTCTCCAGCTCCCGCGCCCACAACTCCAGGCCCGCGGCCGTGGCGGACGCGAGCTGCGGATCGCGTTGCGCGCCGGCGAGGAGCTGGGCGAGCACCGCGACGTCGCCGTTGCGGAGCTCGGCCTCGTGCAGCTCGCGCCCGACCGCGAGAAGTTCACGCATCGTCCGCACCTGGGCGAAGCGCTCGCGGAAGACCTCGACGCGTGCGGCGGTCGCGGCGGCGCAGGCGGCGGCCAGGAGCTGGTCGACACTCCCGAAGTGGTAGCAGACCAGCGCCTGGTTGACCCCGGCCGTGGTGGCGATCGTCCGCGCGGACACGCCGGCGATGCCGTGCGTGCGGAGAGTCTCGATGGTCGCGTCGAGCAGCCGGTCCTTGGTGTCGCTCACCCGGGTGAGTCTGCTCCCCCCGCGCCGCGGTCGCACGGCGGGTCGCCGCGGCGGGCGGACGGCGGCTGCCTCCCGTACAGGACGCACGGCGCGGTGAGCGCCCCGGCGACGACGCCGACGCCCACGACAACGGCGGCGAAGCACGACGCCGGGCCGTTGGTGAGCAGTCCGATGGTCCCGTCCGGGTACCACCACAGGCTCAACGCCAGGGCGAGGAGGGAGATCCCGGGCGATACGGCCGCCCCCGCGGGCCGTACCGCCCAGGGGTGCCGCACCAGGCACCACAGGCCCACCGCGAAGGCCGCCCCGCAGACGAGGCCGGCGACCAACCCGATGGCCGCCCCGGCGATGCCTCCGACCACCATGCCGACGACGATCCCCGGCAGGCCTCCGACCGTGCCGAGCCCGCCGCCGACCAGCCCCCCGCCGATCACACCGGAGGCCGAGCCGTACCCACATCCGCGGATCACCAACGACGCCCGCAGCGACACCCGCCAACCGCCCTCACCTGAGCCCGCCATCGACGCACCTCCGGATTTGAGCGATCGCTTAAATCGGACGATAGACGCGTTTAAGCGATCGCTCAAGAGTTCGGCGTAAGGCGGGGTGGGCGAGGGGTTCGCTGCGAAGGAGGCGGGCGAGGCCTTTGACCAGGATGTTCGCCGCGTTCACGGCGATCACACCGACCGCCACCGGCCAGATGCGGCCGCAGCGTCACCCCCGGAGGGGACAGCGGCCGCGCCCCAACGCACGACATCCGCCCCCGCACGGCCAAAGACAGACGCGAGCCCAGCCTCGGAGCCCAGCCTCGGTCGCAAGCCCGGGCCCGGGCTCAGGCCCGCACCCGGGCTCAGACCCGGACACGGCCTCCGGCTTAGGCACCGGTACCGGCACGGACTGGCCTCGGACACGGGCTCCGGCTCTAGGCGCGGGCGCGGGCACGGACACGGGCACGGGCACGGGCACGGGCACGACCAGGGACTCGGCCTCCGGCTCGGGCTTGGCCGCGGACGCGGACGCGGCTCCGGCACAGGCACGGCCACGGACTCCGGGCTCAGGCACGGACTCCGGCTCGGCTCGGCTCGGCTCGGCTCGGCTCGGCTCGGCTCGGCTCGGCTCGGCGACGAGGCCTACCGCGTCTCGCCGAACTCCCGCCAGATCGGCGGTCTCAACGTCCGCGATCGGCCTCGTTGGCTCGGTCGCTCTCGGTAGTGCCGGTATGCCCGATCTGCGGGCCAGGGCGCCCTGGCGGCCGTGCTCCCGCTGGCGGCGAGTGCCGGGCGGTCGTCTCCTGGAACGTCGGGGAGTGCCGTGCGGGCGGACGTTACGCGGGGTGGGCCAGGGGTTCGCCGCGCAGGTGGCGGGCTACGTCCTCGGCCAAGATGTTCGCCGCGTTCGCGGCGGTCTGTCGGCTGGCGCCGGCCAGGTGCGGTGTCAGGGTGATGCCCGGCGTCGACAGCAGCCGTGATCCGGCTGGGATCGGTTCCTCGGGGAACACGTCGAACGCCGCGCCGAACAGGTGCCCGCGCTCGATCGCGTCGCATACGGCGTCGTAGTCGAGCAGGGCGCCGCGGGCGCAGTTGACGATGATCCCGCCGGTCGGCATCGCGGCGATCTGTGGGGCGCCGATCATGCCGGTGGTCTCCGGTGTGACGCGGGCGTGCAGCGTGATGACCTGCGAGTGGGCCAGCAGTTCGTCGAGGGAGACCAGCTCGGCCACCGCGGACTCGGTCACGTACGGATCGTGGATGAGGACGTGCGCGCCGAGGGCGGCGAGCATCTCGGCGACCCGGTTGCCGACCGCTCCCCCGCCGATCAGGCCGATGGTGCTGCCGCGCAGTTCGATGCCGACCTCGTCGTAACGGTAGTAGTCGCTGCGCCACCGGCCCGCGATCAGCTCGGCATGCGTCTGCGGGATACGGCGCGCGGCGGCGAGGATCATGCCCAGGGTGTGCTCGGCGGTGGCGCCCGCGTTACGGCCCGGCGCGCAGCAGACGGCGACACCGCGTTCGGCGGCGGCCTTCAGGTTGGCGTTCACCGGTCCGCCGCGGCCGATGCCGATCAGCCGCAGCCGCGGGCTCGCCTCGATGACCCGGCGGGTCAGCGGCGCCATCTGAGTGAGGCAGATGTCGACGTCGGCCAGCGCCTCGATGAGCTGGTCCTCGGTGCCGGACGCCTCGTCGACCTCGGCCACCCGGCCGAACGGCACGATCGGCCAGTCGAGGGTGAGCTCGGTGAACTCCAGTCCCTCCGGCACCCGTTCGCGTACGGCGTCGATGAGGAGGCGGTTGAGGACGAAGTGGTCTCCGGCCGCGAGCACGCGGGTCGTCATGAGATCTCCTGGGCGGCGGTGATGCGTTCGATGGGCGTGTTGAACTCGAGGAGGGCGGCCCCGCCACCCTGCGCGCCGGTCAGCCGTATCTCGGTCAGCCCGCAGTTGCGCAGCGCCGGGAAGACTCGGCGGTAGTCGCGCATCGGCACCCCGATCAGCTCGCACAGCGCGAGCCGGATCGCGGTGGAATGCGCGACGACGAGGACCCGGTCGTCCGGGTACCGCGCGGCGAGGTCGCGCAGGCAGCCGGTGAACCGGCGTGCCGCGTCGGTGGGATCCTCCCCGCCGGGCAGGTGGTCGCCGACCGGGTCGGCGCGGAACGCCCGCAGCGCCTCGGGGAACTGCTCGTGCATCTCGGCGGAGGTCATGCCCTCGCCGTGGCCGAAGTCCAGCTCGCGAAGGCGTTCGTCCACGTTCAGCGGCACGCCGATCGCCTCCGCGCACGCGGTGGCGGTGAGCTGGGCGCGGGTCAGCGTGGAGGTCCAGACGGCGGCGAGCCCGGCGGTCGCGGCCCAGGCGGCGAGCTGCTGGGCCTGGTCGAGGCCGCGTGCGGTGAGGGCGATGTCGCTGACACCCGCGTAGCGGTTCTCCGCGTGCCACTCCGTCTCCCCATGGCGGACCAGGACGAACTGCGTCACGAACCCTCCCTCGTCCGAGCTTCCTCGGTGCGTGTGCGTGCGTGTTCGGCGGTGGGCTCGGGCAGCCACCCGCGCCGCTCCAGTTCCGCCACGAACCGCAGGTATCCCTCGTCGAACCGGCCGTCACGCGGGCCCGGATCGATCGTCTCGCGTACGGCGACCATCCCGGCGGCCACCTCGGCGACGCGGCGGCCGGGCGAGGCGGCCAGTTCGGCGGCGCCGAGCGCCGCCTCGGGGTCGGCCGGGAGGATCACCGGCCG
>NZ_JBHLZP010000023.1:644-34850 GCF_042429965.1 Actinoallomurus acaciae | reverse complement strand
CCGCGCGCTCCGGCTCTATCCGGCGCTCGCCGAGGCCCTGCGGGTGGCCACGCCGACGAGCGTCACCACCGACGCCGCGGGCGCCTTCACCTTCCTGCGCGAGGTCGCGCCGCTGCTGTCGGCGGCCGGGTTCGGCGTGCAGCTGCCGCAGTGGGCCGGGCGGGCGCGGCTCGGCATGAAGCTGACGACGCGCAGCAAGACCGAGTCCGCGGGTGCCACCGTCTCCTCCGGGTTCGGCCTCGGCGACCTCGTCGGCTTCCGGTGGGACCTGGCGATCGAGGGCGAGGACATCACCGAGGAGGAGCTGGCCGAGCTGGCCCGGCTGAAGGCGCCGCTGGTCCGGCTGCGCGGCCGCTGGGTCGAGCTGGACGACGCGCAGCTCAAGGCGGCGCTGGAGTTCCTCAGCCGGGGCCGCGAGGGAGAGATGAGCGCGGCCCAGGCCGTCCGCGCCGCCATCCACGCGGGCGACGACACACTGCCGCTGCTGGAGATCGACGCCGACGGCGCCCTGGGCGACCTGCTGTCGGGAGAGGCCGACCGCCGCCTGGCGCCGATCCCGACCCCGGAGGGCTTCGAGGGCACCCTGCGCCCGTACCAGGAGCGCGGCCTGGCCTGGCTGTCCTTTCTGGACGGTTTGGGGCTGGGCGCGGTACTCGCGGACGACATGGGGCTCGGGAAGTGCGTATCGCCCGAAACGGCCGTCTTCATCAATGGCGCGCCGATCGAAGCCAAGGACGCATGGGACCGCTTCGCGGGTCCTGCGGAATTCGACGGCGAAGGCGAATGGGCCCGGCCCACCGAGATCTTGACGACCAACTCCCTGGACGAGAGCGGCCGCGTCATCACGGCCGAGATATCGCGCCTGTATCGGCAGCACGTCCGCGAGCCGCTACGCCACATCACCCTTTCCTACGGCACCTCGATCACGGTGACCCACCGTCATCGGTTCCTCGGCCCTGACGGGTGGACGAACGACATCGGCCCCGGCGACCGGCTCTACGCACCGGCGCGGCTGCTCCAGGCCGGCCGGCCGGTCGACCCCGACCTGACGGTCCTCCTCGCCCGGCGGATCGGCGACGAGCAGATCCCGGACTTCGTCGTCGCGGCCGACGACCCCACCGTGCGCCTCTTCCTTCGCCACCGCTTCGCGGCCGTGGCCTCGGTGAATGCCGGGACGCGCACCATCGAGGTCCCCTCGGCGTCGACGTTCTCGGCGCAGCAGCTGTCCACGATGCTTCGGCGGTTCGGCATCCGGCTGTCGACGAAGCACGCCGCCGACGGCACGCGGATCGAACCGGCGCACACCGTCGGACTGATCGGCGGGTCGGGCGCCCGGCTCTTCCGCGAGCACATCGGCATCGCCGACCCGGAGAAACAGAAAGAGCTCGACCGGTTCGGCGAGCTCCCCGCGAGCATCGACGTCGAAGGCGTACCCGGCTTCCATGCCACCGTCGTCTCGGTCCAGGACGTCGACTACGAGGGCTGGGTCTATGACTTCGAGGTGCCCGAGCACCACAACTACGTCGCCGCGGGGATGTTCTGCCACAACACCGCGCAGACGCTCGCGTTGCTGGAACGCGGTCGTACCTCGGCCGCCCCGGGGGCGACGCTGCTCGTCGGGCCGATGTCGCTCATCGGCAACTGGCAGCGGGAGGCGGCACGGTTCACGCCCAAGCTGCGCGTCTACGTCCACCACGGTGTCGGGCGGCATCGCGGGGAGGACCTGGAGCGGGCCGTACGCGACGCCGACCTCGTCCTCACCACCTACGGCACGGCCGCCCGCGACCGTGAGGCGCTGTCGGCGATCGACTGGGAGCGCGTGGTCTGCGACGAGGCGCAGGCGCTGAAGAACAGCGGCACCCGGCAGGCGCAGGCGGTGCGGAGCATCCCCGCGCGCAGCCGGCTCGCGCTCACCGGCACGCCCGTCGAGAACCACCTGACCGAGCTGTGGTCGATCATGGAGTTCGCCAACCCGGGCCTGCTCGGGCCGCGGCAGTCGTTCCGTGAGCGGTTCGCCGCGCCGATCGAGGCGCACGGCGACCACGAGGCCGCGGCGGCGCTCGGCCGGGCCACCGGCCCGTTCATCCTGCGGCGCCTGAAGACCGACAAGTCGATCATCACCGACCTGCCGGACAAGCAGGAGATCAAGGTCTGGTGCAACCTCACGCCCGAGCAGGCCTCGCTCTACCAGGCGACGGTCGAGGACATGCTCGACCGGATCGCGAACAGCGAGGGCATGGAGCGGCGCGGCCTCGTCCTGGCGACGATGGCCAAGCTCAAGCAGGTCTGCAACCACCCCGCCCACCTGCTGAAGGACGGCTCGCGGCTGCCCGGCCGCTCGGGCAAGCTGGAGCGGCTGGAGGAGATCTGCGCCGAGGTCGTGGAGCAGGGTGAGAAGGCCCTCGTCTTCACCCAGTACTCCGAGTTCGGCGCGATGCTCCAGCCCCACCTGGAGGCGCGGCTCGACCGGCCGGTGCTGTGGCTGCACGGCGGCACCACCAAGAAACGCCGTGACGAGCTGGTCCGCCGGTTCCAGCAGGACGCCGAGCCATCGGTCTTCCTGCTCTCGCTGAAGGCCGCCGGCACCGGGCTGAACCTCACCGCCGCCAACCACGTGATCCACGTCGACCGCTGGTGGAACCCCGCGGTCGAGGACCAGGCCACCGACCGGGCGTTCCGCATCGGCCAGACCAAGAACGTCCAGGTCCGCAAGTTCATCTGCGTGGGCACCATGGAGGAGCGCGTCGACGAGATGATCGAGCGCAAGAAGGCCCTGGCCGAGCGCATCGTCGGCACCGGTGAGGGCTGGCTGACCGAGCTGTCCGTCGCCGAGTTGCGCGACGTCGTACGCCTCGGGTCCGAGGCGGTGAGCGCCTGATGTCGATGTACGGTTCCGCACGCCCGGTCGAGGGCGGGCTGCGCGCCCGCGGCGAGCGCGGCACGATCGGCGAGGAGTGGTGGTCGCGCCGCTTCATCGACGTGCTGGAGTCCTTCGCCGACAAGGGCCGCCTGAGCCGGGGACGCGCGTACGCCCGCAAGGGTCAGGTGATCGACCTGAAGGTGGACGCGTACGAGGTGACCGCACGCGTGCAGGGCTCGGAGGCCGAGCCGTACGACGTGGCGATCGGCATCGACGCGATCGACGAGCCGACCTGGGCGGCGATCGAGGAGGCGCTGGCCTCGCAGGCCGTCTTCCGCGCGCGGCTGCTGGCGGGCGAGATGCCGCCGGAGATCGAGGACGTCTTCGGCGCGTTCGGCATCCCGCTGTTCCCCGGGGCGTCGGGCGACATGCACATCATGTGCAGCTGCCCCGACTGGGGCGACCCCTGCAAGCACGCCGCCGCCGTCCTCTACCTCCTCGCCGAGGCGTTCGACGACGATCCGTTCCTGATCCTCGCGTGGAACGGCCGCACCGAAGAACACCTGCTGGCGAGCCTGCGCCGCCTCGACTCGGCCGAGGCGGCCGCCGAGGCCGACCCGCTGGAGGTCGAGGAGACGCCGATCGCCGACCGCCTGGACGACTTCTGGACCCCGGCCGCGGTCCGCGACCGCCCGCCCGCTCCCCCGATGCCGCCGGGCCTGCTGCTGAAGCTGCTCGACCCGCCGAAGGTCAAGGTGCGCCGCAAGGAGCTCACCGAGGTGCTCCGCCCCGCGTACGAGGCCCTGTCCGGCGCCGACGAGTAGGCGCCGGCCGGGCGGAGTCCTCCGAGGAGCCCGGCACTCCGGAGACGCGCACCGATGGTCCCCGGATGTCACGCGTTTCCGAATTGACCGCATTAGGCGAAATCTCTACGCAATCGCGAATAGCGGCGTAAGAAATGCACAACGGGGCGATTCACCACCAGGGGGTTTTCTTGCGCCGCATCGGATCGATACTGCTGAGTGCCCTTCTCCTGGCACTCGGAACCACCGCACCACACGCCGCGTTCGCCGCGGACCAGCCGGTCGTCAACTGGGCGAACAGCGACCAGGACGACCTGGGAACACTCCAGGTCTCGGCGACCTACACGCAGGCGATCACGCACCTGACGGCCCACATCATCTCGCCGGACACCGGCGCCGAGGTCGCCGCCACCGACGACTTCGTGCTGCGCTCGGGCACGGCCGAGAACGGCGTGTGGGCCACACGCGACACCTTCAAACTCGACCGGCTGGAGAACTACCCGGTCACGGTCGACGCCACGGCCGCGGACGGAAGCCAGGTCACCGCGCCGTCCGTCGGCTACCTCAGCTACTTCGCGGTATCGGTCTTCGACCCGTTCACGGCGAACCGCGCGGCGGTGACCTACGGCCACCGCGACGTCGTCGTACGCGGCCGGCTGTCGAGCCGCTCACCCGACACCCGCGAACTCACGCCGTTCGCCGACGCGCCGGTCTCGCTCAGCTACCGGATCTACGGCCGGAACGGGAACGGCGACGACCACTTCGGCTCGGCCACGCTGACGACCGACGCCCACGGGCGGTTCTCCTACACCGGCACCCTGACGGGGGCCGCCGACT
This sequence comes from Actinoallomurus acaciae, assembly GCF_042429965.1. Taxonomy (NCBI): domain Bacteria; kingdom Bacillati; phylum Actinomycetota; class Actinomycetes; order Streptosporangiales; family Thermomonosporaceae; genus Actinoallomurus; species Actinoallomurus acaciae. The sequence continues at coordinate 30,350 of NZ_JBHLZP010000023.1, read as the reverse complement.
TCGACGCGCTCTATGACTATCAGGACCGGTTCCCCGGACATCTCCGCGGCAGTTCGGCGACGCTGCGAATCGGGATCAAGCAGGCCCAGGTGCGGGTGACCGCGGCGGCCGAACCGCGCCGGGTCGACCCGGGCGCTCAGATCACGGTGTCCGGCCAGGCCACGTGGAGGTCCCCCGACGGATGGCAGCCCCTCGCCGGAGCCCGGCTCACGGTGGGCCCCTATTCCTCGTCGCAGGAGGTGACCACGGGGAGCGACGGGCGCTACTCCGTGACCCTGGTGCCGTACAACACGGGAGACATCCCCATCTATTACACGACCCAGGACCCGTTCGTGGCCGACGCCTCGGGGTCGGCCTCGGTGATCGTCGTCCAGCCGTCGGTCATCTCCGAGTTCGAGGCCGAGCGCAGCCCCGACGCGGGGGCGATCAACGTACGGGGAAACCTGTTCTTCACCGGGCTGTCCGCACCGGCCGATCCGCAGGTCGACATCCAGTTCTCCCCCGACGGCACGACGTGGCACCGCAAGGCGACGCTGCCGGCGAACTCCTTCTTCTCCGCGACCATCCCCGGGACCCGTCCGGGCTACTGGCGGGCACGTTACCGGGGCGACCGGTACTTCCAGCCGTCCGTCGGCGACGTCGTCTACGCCGACCCGCGCTAGACCGATCCCGGGTCCGGCGGGGCGTCCGCCGGGCCCGGTTCGGCGAGCCGCGCGATCAGGCCGTCGAGGAGGACGCGGAGCAGTTCGGTGAGCTGCTCGCGCTGGGCGGGCGTCAGGTGCTCGACCAGGGTCTGCTCGTGGCGGAGCAGTTCGTCGACGCTCCCCTCGATCAGCGCGTGCCCCTCGGCGGTCAACTCGACCGCGCCGGTCCGCCCTCCGCTGCTGCGGTGGGCCCGTACGAGGCCGGAGGTCTCCGCGCGGGTGACACGCTGGCTGATCGCCCCGGCGCTGACCAGGCAGGCCTCCCTCAGCTCGGCCGGCGTCATCCGGTACGGCGCGCCGTGGCGGCGCAGCGTGGACAGCAGATCCAGGGTGGCGGCGTCGATGCCGAGCCGCGCGAGCGTACGCCGGCGGTCGTCGGCGAGCAGCTTCCCGGCACGCCAGATCCGGGTGATCACTCCGATCGACTCGACCGGTGTGGCGGGGCGCTCGCGCGTCCAGGCGAGCTGGATCCGGTCCACTCCGTCCGGTTTGCGTTGTCGCGTCATGCCGACCTAGCGTAGAGGACATTGTTTAGGCCTAAACAAGGAGAGTCATGCCACGCACGGCAATCGTCACCGGGGGCGGTACGGGCATCGGCCGCGCGATCGCGCGGCGGCTCGCGGCCGACGGCCTGGACGTCGTGATCACCGGGCGGCGCAAGCAGGTGCTCGAGGAGACCGCCGAGGAACTGGGCGTCCGCGCGGTCGCCTTCGACGCCTCCGACGTCGCGGCGATCGAGGCCGCTCTGCCGGCCCTGCCCGGCCGGGTGGACGTCCTGGTCAACAACGCGGGCGGCAACATCTTCCGGCAGCGGCCCACGCCCGCCGAGGGCGACCTGGCGGGGCTGCGCGACCTGTGGGCCGCGCAGTTGGAGGCCAACCTGCTCAGCGCGGTGCTGGTGACGAGCGCACTGACACCGCGACTGTCCCACGGCGGTCGCGTGATCTCCATCGGCTCGATCGCGGGCGCTCGCGGCAGCGGCCCCGGCGGATCGTACGGAGCGGCCAAGGCCGCGCTCCACAGCTGGACCGGCGACCTGGCCTTCGAACTCGGCGGCCAGGGCATCACGGTGAACGCCATCGCCCCGGGCTACATCGAGGACACCGAGTTCTTCGGCGACGACGGCCCACCGGCCGAACGCCGGGCCGCACTGATCGGCCAGGCGGCGAACGGCCGTCCCGGCCGCCCGGAGGAGATCGCCGACACGGTCGCGTTCCTGGCCTCCACCGAGGCGGGCAACATCACCGCCCAGGTGATCCACGTCAACGGCGGCGCCTTCCGCGGCCGCTAGGTGTACTGCCCAGGCAGGTCGGTTGAGGTTGTGTGGCGACACGGTGTGAATGTGGGTGATCGGTGAAGGGCTGCGGTTGTGGAGTGGAGCCGTCTGGGAACCGCTCCAACGGCCAGGAGGCTCTCGTGTTCCACGCTAAGGCTGCTTTGACCCCTCGTGGGCGTCTTCGGCCGGCGCGTTTGATCATCGATGCGGGCTGGCCGACCGCCAGGCGCTGGGCCGGGCGATACCGCCTCCTCGGTGCGGCGTGGATGGCCGATCGGTCATCGCGGCCTACCGCAGCCCGGTCAAGACGCAACATGCACGTCTCGTCCGGAGGTCCTGGTAGTCGCACGCCAACGCCAAACCGACTCCGCGAGGCCGGTTGGAACCGGCGCGTTGCGTCGTGCACCCGGCCGTATCAGCGGGCGGCCGAGCGGTTCCAGGTCCCGGCCACGGCGCACCGGTCCTGACCCGTTACCACTGCCCACGCCTGACCCGCCTGGACCGGGAAGCGTGTCCCGGACGGCGGGACTTCGACACACGCCAAGAGCGGGTACGCCCGGAACCCTCGGCCGAGGGTTCCGGGCGTCTCTGTATCAGCGCAGGTCGCCGTTGGTCATTCCGGTCGGGGCCGGGGGCAGGGCCACCACGCCCATCTCGGCGCGGGAGGCGAACAGGTCGTGCTTGGGCACCACCCGCACGCTGTAGCCGAACGCCCCGGCGCGGTCGAGGGTGACCTCGCCCGCGTAGCGCAGCCGGCCACCCTCGATGTTCTCCACCTGCGTCAGCTCCACGTACGACGGGTCCACGAGCGTGTCGGTCTCGCCGACTCGGCCGTACACGACCTCCACCGCGACGTCCGACGGCTCCAGGCCGCCGAGTTCCACCGTCGCGCGCACGGTGAGCGTGCCGCCCAGCTGCGGGCTCTGCGTGGCGCCGCTGGACTCCACGTGCTCGACCGTGACGCCCGGCCAGAGCTTGGCCACCCGCAGCTTCCAGGCGGCCAGGGACTTGGCCGCCGTGTGCTCGTCGGTGGCCAGCCGGCGGCCCGCGGCCGCGGCCGGGGCGTACAGGTCCCGTACGTAGTCGCGGAGCATGCGCCCGGCGAGGACCTTCGGGCCGAGCGTGGTCAGCGTGTGCTTGACCATCTCCAGCCAGCGGCGCGGCAGGCCGTCGGTGGCCCGGTCGTAGAACAGCGCCGCGACGTGGTCCTCGATCAGCTCGTACAGGGCGTTCGCCTCGACGTCGTCGCGGCGGTCCGGGTCGGCGGCGCGGTCGGCCGACGGGATGGCCCAGCCGTTGTTGCCGTCGGACCACTCGTCCCACCAGCCGTCGCGGATCGACAGGTTGAGCCCGCCGTTCAGCGCCGCCTTCATGCCCGACGTGCCGCACGCCTCCAGCGGCCGCAGCGGGTTGTTCATCCACACGTCGCAGCCCTGGACCAGGGACTGGCCGAGCGCCATGTCGTAGTCGGGCAGGAACACGATGCGGTGGCGTACGGCCGGGTCGTCGGTGAACCGGACGATGTCCTGGATGAGCCGCTTGCCGCCCTCGTCGGCCGGGTGCGCCTTGCCCGCGATGATGATCTGCACCGGACGCTCGGGGTCGAGCAGGATCGACTTGAGCCGCTCCTGGTCGCGCAGCATCAGGGTCAGCCGCTTGTACGACGGCACGCGGCGGGCGAACCCGAAGGTCAGCACGTCGGGGTCGAGGACGTCGTCGATCCAGGTGAGCTCGGCGTCGCTCGCGCCGCGCTGGCGCCACGACTCGCGCAGCCGCCGCCGGGCGTCGAGCACGAGGCGCTCCCGGAGCGCCCGGCGGATGCGCCAGATCTCCGGCTCGGGGACCCGGGCGACGGCGTCCCAGCCCTCGCCGTCCTCGACGACGCCGGTCAGCTGCTGCCGGACGAGGTCCACCATCTCGGGCGCGACCCAGGTCTCGGCGTGCACGCCGTTGGTGATGGAGCCGATCGGCACCTCGTCGGTGTCGAAGCCCGGCCACAGGCCGCCGAACATCTCCCGGCTGACGGCGCCGTGCAGCACCGACACGCCGTTCACGCGCTGCGCGAGGCGCATGCCCATGACCGCCATGTTGAAGACGTCGGGGTCGCCCTCTTCGTAGGTCTCCGCGCCCAGGGCGAGGATGCGCTCGCTGGGGACCGAGGACGCCTCGTTGTCGGTGCCGAAGTACTTCTTGATCAGCTCGCGCGGGAACCGGTCGATGCCGGCCGGGACGGGCGTGTGGGTGGTGAACACCGTGCCGCCGCGCGCGGCCTCCAGGGCCTCGTCGAAGCTGAGGCCCTGCTCGTCGATGTACTCGCGGATGCGCTCGAGGCCGAGGAACCCCGCGTGGCCCTCGTTGGTGTGGAACACCTCGGGGGCGGCGTGCCCGGTGACGCGGCAGAACTGGCGGATCGCGCGGACGCCGCCGATGCCCAGGAGCATCTCCTGCAGCAGCCGATGGTCCGTTCCACCGCCGTACAGGCGGTCGGTGACGTCGCGGGACGCGGGGGAGTTCTCCTCGACGTTGGAGTCGAGCAGGAGCAGCGGCACGCGGCCGACGCCGGCGATCCAGACCTGGGCGTTCAGCCGGTCGCCGTCCGGCAGGCCGACGGAGACGCGCACGGCCGTGCCGTCCTGCTCGCGCAGCAGCGTCAGCGGGAGACCGTCGGGGTCGATCGGCGGGTAGTGCTCCTGCTGCCAGCCCTCGGCCGACAGCGACTGGGAGAAGTACCCGTGGCGGTACAGCAGGCCGACGCCGATGATCGGCACGCCGAGGTCGCTCGCGGTCTTCAGGTGGTCGCCGGCGAGGATGCCGAGACCGCCGGAGTACTGCGGCAGTGCCGCCGCGATGCCGTATTCGGGGGAGAAGTAGGCGATGGCCGCCGGAACGTCGGACAGCCCCTGGTACCAGCGCGGGGCCGTGACGTATTCGCGCAGTTCCTCGACGGCGTCGCCGAGGGCGCGCAGGAAACGCCGGTCGCCGGTGAGAGCGTCCAGGCGCTCGGCCGAGACCTCCCCCAGCAACCGCATCGGATCATGGCGGGTCGCCTCCCAGAGCTCCGGATCGACCGACTGGAAGAGCTCGAGCGTCTCTGGATGCCACGACCAGCGCAGATTGAGGACGAGCTCCTCGAGCGGCTGGAGCGGCTCGGGCAGGACCGTGCGTACGGTGAATCTCCGGATGGCCTTCACGTGGCGCGACACTAATCGGTAACGGGCAGTGCTCGCGACCCAAACCCGCACAGCGGCCCACATCCTTGGATCTATGTTTGCCGCCTCCGTACGACGAACCCCGGCGAAGTGCGAAGTCCGCCAGGTGATGACACCATGTGCCCGAGGGCCGCCGGGCCGATCCCCGGGCCGGCTCGCGCGTGTGCGGCACACCCCGGTCGTCACGCCCGCGCCGTACGGGCCGGTCTCGCCATCGCCGTACCATCGATACAGGCACGAACAACCGGATCTGGCCGCGCATACCTCTCCCTGGGATCCCCCTCCCGGTACCGCTGATGTGCCGAGATCCTCCCCGATCATGAAAAGCGACAATTCTCCCGTTTCACTCGCGGGAGATTGGCAACGGAGTCCATATGCGCGAGCCGAGCACCCCCGTACCGCACGGCGCCACCGGTGGTCAAGAAAGATCATTTATTTCGGAAGACGAGGTTGATCCCGCCTCCACGTCGGTACGCTCGCCTGCGATGATCGGACGAATTCCCATTCTCGACGTGCAGCCGGTGGTCGACTGCGGTCGCTGGCCCGCCAAGGCCGTCCCCCACGAGACCTTCACGGTCGGCGCCACGGTGTTCCGCGAAGGGCACGAGATGCTGGGCGCGGGCGTCGTACTACGCGATCCCGAGGGCCGCACCGGTCCGCCGGTCATCATGCGCGAGGTCACCCCGGGCACCGACCGGTACGCCGCGGAGGTCACGCCCTCCTCGACCGGGACGTGGCACTTCCGGGTCGAGGCGTGGGGCGATCCGATCGCGCACTGGTGGCACGACGCGGGCATCAAGATCCCGCGCGGGCAGGACGTCGAGCTGATGCTCGAGGCGGGCGCCCTGCTGTTCGAGCGCCTCGCCGCGCAGGTGCCCCGGGCCGAGCGCGCGACGGTCACGGGCGTGGTCCGCGCGCTGCGCGAGACCGCGATCCCGCCGCTCATGCGCTTCGAGGCGGCCGACACGGCAGAGGTCCACGCGCTGGTGGAGCGGCACCCGCTGCGCGAGCTCGTGACGGTGACCGACTGGCACCCGCTGCTCGTCCAGCGCGAGCGCGCCCTGTACGGCTCCTGGTATGAGATGTTCCCCCGCTCGGAGGGCGCCTCGCACGATCCCATGGGTCGCCGCGCGCCGCAGTCGGGAACGTTCCGAAGCGCGATGAAGCGGCTCCCGGCGGTCGCCGAGATGGGCTTCGACGTGGTCTATCTGCCCCCGATCCACCCGATCGGCTCGCAGTTCCGCAAGGGCCCGAACAACACGCTGCACGCCGAGCCGCACGACCCCGGATCGCCGTGGGCGATCGGGTCCGAGGACGGCGGCCACGACGCGATCCACCCGCAGCTCGGCGGGTTCGCCGACTTCGACGCGTTCGTCGACTACGCCAAGAACCTCGGCCTGGAGGTCGCGCTGGATTTGGCGCTGCAGTGCTCGCCGGACCATCCGTGGGTCAAGGAGCACCCCGAGTGGTTCACCACGCGCGCCGACGGCTCGATCGCCTACGCCGAGAACCCGCCGAAGAAGTACCAGGACATCTATCCGCTCAACTTCGACAACGACCCCGAGGGCATCTACCGGGAGATCGAGCGGATCGTACGGCTGTGGATGGACCACGGCGTGCGGATCTTCCGGGTGGACAACCCGCACACCAAGCCGGTGGCATTCTGGGAGCGGCTCCTCGCGAGCATCGCCGAGACCGACCCCGACGTGCTCTTCCTGGCCGAGGCGTTCACCCGGCCGGCGATGATGCACACGCTCGGCAAGATCGGCTTCCACCAGTCCTACACGTACTTCACCTGGCGCAACAGCAAACAGGAGCTCGAGGAGTACCTGGGCGAGCTGTCCGGCGCCGCGGCCGCGTACATGCGGCCGAACTTCTTCGTCAACACGCCGGACATCCTGCACGAGTACCTCCAGCACGGCGGGCCGCCGGCGTTCGCGGTGCGCGCCGTGCTGGCCTCGATGCTGTCGCCGACGTGGGGCGTCTACTCCGGTTATGAGCTGTTCGAGAACACCCCGGTGCGACCCGGCAGCGAGGAGTATCGCGATTCGGAGAAATACCAGTTCCGGCCGCGCGACTGGGAGGCGGCCGAGCGCGAGGGCCGGAGCCTCGTGCCGCTCATCTCGACCCTCAACTCTTTGCGAAGAGCACACCCCGCCCTGCGCAGGCTGCGTAATCTACGATTCCATAACGTCGACCAGCCTGAGCTGATCTGTTTCTCCAAACGCGTGCCCCCGGCCGACGGGAACACCGCGGACCTCGGGGACGTCGTGCTGGTCGTCGTCAATCTCAATCCACATCAGGTTCGCGAGGCGACCGTCCACCTCGACATGCCCGCGCTCGGTCTGGACTGGCCGGACGAGTTCGTCGTCAGGGACGAGTTGTCCGGCGGCTCCTATACCTGGCGGCAATCGAACTACGTGCGCCTCGACCCGCACACCCAGACTGCACACATCTTCACGGTTTCGAGAGGCGAGAGTTGACCCAGATCGATCCCCTGCTCGGAGGCGGCGCCGTAGAGCCGGTTCCGGACACGTTCACGCGCGAGACGCCGAACGAGCCGCACTGGTACAAGAACGCGGTCTTCTACGAGGTGCTGATCCGCGGCTTCTACGATTCGACCGGCGACGGCACCGGCGACATCAAGGGCCTCACCGAGAAGCTCGACTATCTCGTCTGGCTCGGCATCGACTGCATCTGGCTGCTGCCGATCTACGAGTCGCCGCTGCGTGACGGCGGTTACGACATCAGCGACTTCATGAAGATCCTGCCGGAGTTCGGCGACCTCGGTGACTTCGTGGAACTCGTCGACGAGGCGCACAAGCGCGGCATCCGGATCATCGCCGACCTGGTCATGAACCACACCAGCGACCAGCACCCGTGGTTCAAGGCCTCCCAGGAGGACCCGGACGGGCCGTTCGGCGACTTCTACGTCTGGTCCGACAACGACGAGGGCTACCCCGACGCCCGCATCATCTTCGTCGACACCGAGACCTCCAACTGGACCTGGGACCCGGTGCGCGGCCAGTACTACTGGCACCGGTTCTTCAACCACCAGCCGGACCTCAACTTCGACAACCCGGCCGTGCAGGAGGCGATGCTGGAGGTCCTGCGGTTCTGGCTGGACCTCGGCATCGACGGGTTCCGCCTCGACGCGGTGCCGTACCTCTTCGAGCGCGAGGGCACCAACTGCGAGAACCTCAAGGAGACGCACGACTATCTCAAGCTGGTCCGCAAGGAGATCGACCGGCTCTACCCCGACCGGGTGATGCTGGCCGAGGCCAACCAGTGGCCGGCGGACGTCGTGGAGTACCTCGGCGACCCCGCCACGGGCGGTGACGAGTGCCACATGGCGTTCCACTTCCCGGTCATGCCGCGGATCTTCATGGCGGTGCGCCGGGAGCAGCGCTACCCGATCTCGGAGATCATGGCCCAGACGCCGAAGATCCCCGAGAACGCCCAGTGGGGCATCTTCCTCCGTAACCACGACGAGCTGACGCTCGAGATGGTGACGGACGAAGAGCGCGACTACATGTACTCCGAGTACGCCAAGGACCCGAGGATGAAGGCCAACATCGGCATCCGCCGGCGGCTGGCCCCGCTCCTCGACAACGACCGCAACCAGCTCGAGCTGTTCACCGCGCTGCTGCTGTCGCTGCCCGGATCTCCGGTCCTGTACTACGGCGACGAGATCGGGATGGGCGACAACATCTGGCTCGGCGACCGCGACGCGGTCCGTACCCCGATGCAGTGGACCCCGGACCGCAACGCGGGCTTCTCCAAGTGCGACCCGGGCCGCCTCTACCTCCCGACGATCATGGACCCGATCTACGGGTACCAGGCGATCAATGTCGAGTCGCAGCAGAACAACCCGGGTTCGCTGCTGCACTGGACGCGCAAGATGATCGAGATCCGCAAGCGCCACCCCGTCTTCGGGGTCGGCGACTACACGGAGCTGTCCGCGTCCAACCCGAGCGTCCTGGCCTTCGTTAGGGAGTTCGGCGCGGATCGCGTACTTTGTGTGAACAACCTGTCACGTTTCCCCCAACCCGTGGAGCTCGACCTGCGGCGCTTCGAGGGCGTCAACCCGGTCGAGTGCATGGGTGGTGTTCAATTCCCTCCAATCGGGGAATTGCCATATCTCCTGACACTTCCAGGACACGGTTTCTACTGGTTCCTCCTGCCGACGAACCACGGAGGTGGTGGCGAATAGCCATGTGGGTCAGGCAGGAAGAACAGGCGAGGTGACGTAGCCAGTGCGGCTGACCGAACGACTCGACGATCTGATCGCGGACTGGCTTCCGCGCCAGCGGTGGTTCGCGGGCAAGGACCGAGGGATCGACGACGTCTCGGTCGCGACCGAAACGGAGCTGGTCTCCGGCGATCCGTCGCTACGCCACGTAGTGATCGCCGTACGCCAGGGTGAGCAGGTCGACCGTTACCAGGTACCGGTCGGCCTCCGCCGCGAGCTGCCCGGGCGGCTGGAGTACGCCGAGATCGGGCTCATCGACGGCGTGCACGTCTACGACGCCGTGCACGACCCCGAGCTGACCCGTGTGCTGCTGGAGAACATGGCCGCCTCCGCCGATGTGGGGCCGCTGGCGTTCCGGTCGATCTCCGGCCTGGAGACCGACCTCGACAGCCTCGCCAGCCCCGCCGAGCAGAGCAACAGCTCGCTCATCTACGGCGACGTCTACATCTGCAAGCTGTTCCGGCGGCTGACCGCCGGCATCAACCCCGACCTGGAGCTCAGCCGCGGCCTGATGAGCGTGGGCAGCAAGCACGTGCCCGCGCTCTACGGATGGATCTCCTGTGAGCTGGACGGCACCGTCTCCACGCTCGCGATGCTGTCGGAGTTCCTGCGGACCGGCACCGACGGCTGGCAGCTCGCCGGCACGAGCGTGCGTGACCTGTACGCCGAGGCCGACCTGCACGCCGACGAGGTCGGCGGCGACTTCGCCGCCGAGTCCGAACGCCTGGGCGCCGCCACCGCCGCGGTCCACCGCGACCTGGCCACGGCCTTCGGCACCGGCATGATGTCCGCCGCCGAGGCGCGGGAGCTGGCCCGGCAGATGCACGTCCGGCTCAACGCGGCCTGCGCCGCCGTTCCCCAGCTCGTCCCGTACGCCGGGCGGCTCAGCGAGGCCTTCGACGCCTTCGCCAAGCTCGACGAGCCCCTCATGGTCCAGCGTGTCCACGGCGACTTCCACCTCGGCCAGGTCATGCGGACCGAGACGGGCTGGATGCTGCTCGACTTCGAGGGCGAGCCGGCCAAGCCGCTGGAGGAGCGCCGGCAGCCGGCGCATCCGCTGCGCGACGTCGCCGCGATGCTCCGCTCCTACGACTACGCGGCCCGGCACCTGCTGGTGAACGGCAAGGCGGTCTCGGCCAACCCGGACCAGCTGGAGTATCGCGCGCACGAGTGGGCCGAGCGCAACCGCACGGCGTTCTGCCGCGGCTACGCCGAGGCGGGCGGCGTCGACCCGGCGGCGCACGAGGAGATCATCCGCGCCTTCGAGTTCGACAAGGCCGTCTACGAGGTCATGTACGAGGCGCGGAACCGGCCGACCTGGCTGCACATCCCGCTCGGCTCCATCGCCGCGCTGAGCTCCTCGCCCGCCCCGGGATCGCCCGCCCGCTGACCCGGTCCGGCCGGTGGCGCGGTCCGCGATCACCTGATCGAAGAGGATTACGCTCCACCCACCGGGCACGTTGAAGATACGAGTTCGCAGCGACAGTTCGAGGAGCGTCATGGCGCGGGTCACCCACGACGAGATCGACCGGCTGATCGGCGGGGACCATCACGACCCCCACGGAGTCCTGGGCGCGCACCCGGGGCAGGACGGCGTGACCATCCGCGCGCTTCGGCCGCTGGCGAGCAGGGTGGAGGTCGTCCTCGCCGACGGTGAACGCCGCCCGATGCGCCACGTTCACGAAGGCGTCTTCGCGGCCACCCTGACCCCCGGGAGCCCGCTGTCGGGCGACGAGCCGATGGCGGTGCCCGACTACCGTCTCGCGGTCGTCTACGACGGTCCCGAAATCGTCCAGGACGACCCCTACCGGCACGCGCCGACGCTCGGCGAGCTGGACCTGCACCTGATCGGCGAGGGCCGGCACGAGGAGCTGTGGAAGGTCCTCGGCGCGCACACCCGTACGCACCGGTCGGTGTTCGGGCCGGTCGAGGGCACCTCGTTCGCGGTCTGGGCGCCGAACGCGCGCGGCGTGCGGGTGATCGGCGACTTCAACCACTGGGACGGCCGCGCGTACCCGATGCGCTCGCTCGGCTCGTCCGGGGTGTGGGAGCTGTTCGTGCCCGGCGTCGGCGACGGCACCAACTACAAGTTCGAGATCCTCGGCGTCGACCACGTGTGGCGGCGCAAGGCCGACCCGATGGCGCAGTACGCGGAGCGGCCGCCCGCGACCGCCTCGAAGATCTTCACCTCCCACTACACCTGGGAGGACGACGAGTGGATGACGCGGCGCAAGTCCTATGACCCGCTGCGCTCGCCGATGAGCGTGTACGAGGTGCACCTCGGCTCGTGGCGGTCGGAGCTCGGCTACCGCGAGCTCGCCACCGAGCTGGTGGACTACGTCGCCGGCATGGGCTTCACGCACGTGGAGCTCCTGCCGGTCTCCGAGCACCCGTTCGGCGGGTCGTGGGGCTACCAGGTCACCTCCTACTACGCGCCGACCGCCCGGTTCGGCGACCCCGATGAGTTCCGCCACCTGGTGGACCGGCTGCACCAGGCCGGCATCGGCGTGATCGTCGACTGGGTGCCGGGCCACTTCCCCAAGGACGAGTGGGCCCTCGCCCGCTTCGACGGCACGCCGCTGTACGAGCACGGCGACCCGCGCCGGGGCGAGCAGAAGGACTGGGGCACGTTCATCTTCGACTTCGGCCGCTCGGAGGTGCGCAACTTCCTCGTCGCGAACGCCTGCTACTGGCTGGAGGAGTTCCACGTCGACGGCCTGCGGGTGGACGCGGTCGCCTCGATGATCTACCTGGACTACTCGCGCGGCGAGGGCGAGTGGACGCCCAACATCTACGGCGGGCGCGAGAACCTCGAGGCGATCGACTTCCTCAAGGAGATGAACGCCACCTGCTACAAGCGCTCCCCCGGCATCATGACGATCGCCGAGGAGTCCACCGCGTGGCCCGGGGTCACCCGGCCGACCCACCTGGGCGGGCTGGGGTTCGGCTTCAAGTGGAACATGGGCTGGATGCACGACACGCTCGGCTACCTCAAGCACGAGCCGATCTTCCGCGGCTACCACCACCACGAGATCACCTTCTCGATGGTGTACGCGTACTCGGAGAACTACGTGCTGCCGCTGTCCCACGACGAGGTCGTGCACGGCAAGGGCTCGCTGCTCGGCAAGATGCCGGGCGACGAGTGGCAGCGGTTCGCCGGGCTGCGCTCGCTGCTGGCGTACATGTGGGCGCACCCGGGCAAGCAGTTGCTGTTCATGGGACAGGAGTTCGGTCAGGGCGCCGAGTGGGCCGAGTCCCGGTCGCTCGACTGGTGGCTGCTCGACAAGGCCGAGGACAACTTCCACGCGGGCCTGCAGCGGCTGGTCCGCGACCTCAACCGGGCCTACGGCGAGGCGGCCGCGCTGTGGACGCAGGACGCCCGGCCGGAGGGCTTCAGCTGGATCGACGCGGACGACGTCGCCGGCAACGTGATCTCGTTCCTGCGGTTCGCCCCGGACGGCACACCGCTGGCCTGTGTGGTCAACTTCGCCGGTATCCCGCACGAGGACTACCGGCTGGGCCTGCCCCGTACGGGCCGCTGGCGCGAGGTGGTGAACACGGACGCGTTCGAGTACGGCGGCAGCGGCGTCGGCAACATGGGCGCGGCCTGGGCCGCTGAGGAGCCGTGGCACGGCCAGCCGGCCTCCGCGCTGCTGCGCGTGCCCCCGCTCGGTGCTCTCTGGCTGTCCCCGGAGTGACCTTCGGCACCGCTCGGTTCTCGGCCGGATATGGCTAAAGATCTTGTGCGGCCGCACCGGTCGCGGCAGATTTGCGCGCGCAACCTCAGGAGGTAACGCGTGCCGATCTCACCACGGCGAGGCCTTCTCGCCGCCGCGATCGCCGCCGTGGCCGCGCTCGCGGTCACGGGGGCGCCCGCCGCCCAGGCGGCGAAAAGGCCCACGATCAAGGTGTCCGGCGGGGTGACCCAGCCGGTCTTCTCCTATGCGGACGCGATCCGGGAGTACGTCCGGGTCCAGTCGCCGGTCGACTCCGACCACGACGGTAAGAAGGACCTGATCCGGGTGGACATCATCCGCCCGAAGGAGAGCGGCCCGGACTTCAAGGTCCCCGTGATCATGGACGAGAGCCCGTACTACGACAACCTCGGCCGCGGGAACGAGAGCGAGCGCAAGACGTACGACGCGGCCGGGAACCCGGTCAAGTTCCCGCTCTACTACGACAACTACTTCGTGCCGCGCGGCTATGCCGTGCTCGACGTCGACATGGACGGCACGACGAAGTCCGACGGCTGCCCCACCTCCGGCGGCCGGTCCGACGTCCTCGGCGGCAAGGCGGTCATCGACTGGCTGAACGGCCGCGCGACCGCGTACGACGCCCAGGGCAAGAAGGTCAAGGCGACCTGGACCAACGGTCACACCGGAATGATCGGCAAGTCCTACGACGGCACGCTCGCCAACGGTGTCGCGGCGACCGGCGTCCAGGGCCTGGACACGATCGTGCCGATCTCGGCGATCAGCTCCTGGTACGACTACAGCCGGATGAACGGCACGCTCTGGTGGTCGGGTGAGGAGGACGGCCTGGCCGACACGGTCGACACCGACCCGCCGGCCAAGTGCGCCGCCGTCAACCAGCGGCTGGCGACCGGCCAGGACGACGCGACCGGGAACTACAACGCGTTCTGGAACGAGCGGAACTACCGGCCGGACGTGAGCCGCGTGCACGCGAGCGTGTTCGCCGTCCACGGCACGAACGACCTGAACGTCAAGCCGAGCCAGTTCTCCACGTGGTGGGCCGGCCTCGCGGCGCGGGGCGTGCCGCGCAAGGTGTGGCTGTCGCAGTACGGGCACGTGGACCCGTTCGACTTCCGCCGCGACGCGTGGGTGGACACCCTGCACCAGTGGTTCGACTACTGGCTCTGGCACGTGAACAACGGCGTCATGAAGCAGCCGCGCGCGGACATCGAGGTCGGCCCGGACCAGTGGGCGACCGAGTCCGACTGGCCGGCGCCGCAGGCGCGGAACCTCTCCCTGCGTCCCCAGACCGACGGCACGCTGGGCCTGTCCGCCGCCTCGGGCAACGCGGCGTTCACCGACACCAAGGAGGATGAGGGCTCCCTGGTGACCGACCCGACGACGGCCCGGCCGTACCGGCTGGCCTACACCACGGCGCCGCTCAAGCAGGACGTACGGCTGTCGGGCACGCCGACGGTGTCGCTGAGGTTCACCTCCGACCGTCCCGCCGCCGACCTGGGCGCGCTGCTGGTGGACTACGGCACCGACACGCGGGTGAACTACCTCGGCTCGGGTTCGGGCGTGAAGACCCTGACGACGGAGGACTGCCACGGCGAGAGCACCGCGACGGACGACGCCTGCTACAAGCAGGTGGCGACCGACACGGTGACCTCGGACGTGAACGTGGTGACGCGCGGCTTCCTGGACGCGCAGAACCGTACGTCGCTGAGCAAGGCGTCGCCGCTGACGCCGGGTAAGACGTACTCGGTGCGCTGGCAGACCCTGCCGCAGGACTACCGGTTCAAGGCGGGCCACCGGCTGGCGCTGATCCTGTTCGGCGTGGACGGCGACGTCCAGTACGACGAGCAGGCCACGGGCGCGACGGTGAAGGTCGACCTGGCGGGCAGCCAGGTCGGCCTGCCGGTGGTGGTGAGCGGCGGCACGCCGTCGCAGGACAGGACGTTCTCCACCGAGCAGGCCTGGCGCGGCCCGACCCACGTGGTCCTCCCCCGCCAGCCCCGCTTCTTCCACTGATCTGTGGTTCCACGGGCCCCGGGACACGCGTCCCGGGGCCCGTCCACGTTCGAAGGCGTCCCCGGGGTCCTGCCTGCTCAGGACCGGTGTGATCACGTCACGGCGTCACGGCGTCACGGCTCCGGAAGAGGCTCGTCGGGGTACAGGTCCCGCCAGAGCCGGCGAAGGAACTTCTCCGTGCTCCCGTCGTCGAACTGGACCTCCCGGTAGAGCTCCCACTCCGGCAGCCCGGAAGGATCGACGATGGCCCTTCGCAGATCGTTCTTGAAATCGGTCATCTCTCGACGGTCATCGCGCCGAGCGAGCACCTTGAGGTCGTCATATGCGTTTTCGTCGGCCTCGGGATGGCAGTACGTCCCGGCGATCCGCACGAGCGTGGCAAAAGGCGCATCAGGCGTTTTCTTCCAGAACGGATCGCGCATGTCAGCCTCCTCGGAGAGCGCTATCCGACGGCTCAACGTACATCGTTGATATCTCATAGCCGTCTTTCGCGCGAGTGGCACGAAATAGATATTCGATGGTGCCGCCCGCGAAACTGTGCACAGGCGTGCATCGGGGCGGGGAGACGTCCGGCTCACGCTCCGGATGGTTTTTCGCGTCCAACCACGCCGTCCGGCAGTCCTGCGCGGCCGGGAGACTGCCGCCGACCGGTGTGAGGACGTATCCCGAGCAGTACTCATGGCCGTCCGCACCGAGGAGATCCTCGATCGGCACCTGGACCTTGTCCGGTCGCACGTTGCGGGCGTACGGCGTCCGCAGGGCGTGGAGGACGTCCGGATGCCGGATTCCACACGCGATGGCCACGGCGAAGGCCGTCGGGTCCTGGATCGCGGTGGCGGTGGCACCACACCCGTGAGCCCGATCTCCGGGCCTGCACCCATCGATGCCGGCCGCCCTCTTGAGCGGGTCGAGCTGGGCCGGGTCCTCCAGCGCGGTCACCCGGCGCTGAAGCCTCTCGTCGTCGGCGTACCCCTCGTGACGTTCGAGCGCGTGCCCCTGCCCCAGGTCGAGGGCGGCCAGTACGCGCTGGACGACCGGGTCGCAGTCCTTCGCACCGGCCAGCCACGGGCGCTCGCCGACGTATCGGGCGATGTAGTCGCCGGCCTCCCGCTCGCCGACCTCCGGCAGACCTCCCTCCGCGGGCCGGAAGCCGCGCAGGAACTCGCGCGGCGTCGGCCGACCGTCGGCGAGAGGGGTGTCGAGCCGCTTCGCGTACGCCTCCGGCCCGGACGTGTCCGTTTCCGGGCGGGCCGAAGCCGGTTTTTCATTCGCCGCGAGCGCGCCCCTGCGGCTTTCGGCACGGGATAACGAATCTTCCGATCCGGGCAGATCGGCGGGCGGGCGGCCTCTGCCGTTGCCGCCTTCGGCCGCCTCACTCGCGTCAGCATCGTCAATGCGATCCATCCTCATGGAGGCATCCTTAACACATTCCGCTAAAGGTAGTTGCCGAGCTTTGCAGGCTAACTCCACGGTCACCATGATCACCAGAGCGCGAAGTGAATTGATTCATGATCGAAGTGGTAGCCCGAAATACGGAATGCCGTTATCTCCGGAAATCAACACCGGATGAATCACCGCCCCCCGGACGGCGGCCGCGCCGGTGGACCCGGCATCATGAGGGCATGTCCTCACGGGAGCTCGTCGTGCTCGGGACCTCCAGCGCGGTGCCGACCATGAGCCGGAACCACAACGGGTACCTGCTGCGCTGGGACGGGTTCGGCGTCCTGTTCGACCCCGGGGAGGGCACGCAGCGGCAGATGATCCGTGCCGGGGTCAGCGCTCACGACGTCGACGCGATCTGCCTCACCCACTTTCACGGCGACCACTGTCTCGGCGTGCCCGGGGTCGTACAGCGGATCGCGCGGGACGGGGTCGCCCATCCGGTGAGCGCGGTCTTCCCCCGCAGCGGCGCCGAGTACTGGCGGCGGCTGCGCCACGCCGCGCTCTTCCACGACACCCAGGTGATCAGCGAGTGGCCCGTCGCCGGGGACGTCCAGGAGGTCCCGGCGGACGGCGCGCCGTTCACGCTCACCGCGCGGCGGCTCAGCCACGGCGTCGAGTCCTACGGCTACCGGATCGAGGAGCCCGGCGGAGTCACGATGCTGCCCGACCGGCTCGCCGCGTACGGCATCGCGGGACCGCTCGCCGGACGCCTCCAGCGCGAAGGGCGGGTCACCGCGCCCGGCGGCCGTACGGTCACGCTCGAGGAGTGCAGCGTCCCCCGGCCCGGTCAGAAGGTCGCGTTCGTCATGGACACCCGACTCTGCGAGGCGATCAATCCGCTCGCCGACGGGGTCGACCTGTTCGTGGTCGAGTCGACGTTCCTCGATGCCGACGCCAAACTGGCCGAGGAGTACGGGCACCTCACCGCACGCCAGGCCGGCCGGATCGCCGCCGACGCCGGCGTACGGCGCCTCGTCCTGACCCACTTCTCCGAACGGTACGGCACCGACGACGAGCGACGGTTCACCGAGGAGGCCGCCGCAGCGTACGGAGGCGACATCGTCACGGCACGAGACCTCATCCGCGTACCAGTCCCGTCACGCCGCCGACCGGGCAGCGCACCACGCCCATAGACGACCGCCGATACGTCTGATCTGTGCCCTATGTGTCCCACGTCCTCGCAGCCATCAGATCCGGTGCGCGGAGTACGACTGGGGGCTCGCCGAGCCCGAGGCCCCGCACGGCCGGCCACTGCGGGCCTGGCCCGCTCACCGGCCGGCCCACCCGACCAAGCCCCCCGCCCCGAGATGTCACGCGCCGAGCCCGACCCGGCTGGGGACGCCTCCCATCTCCCCACGCCAGCCGTGCACGCCTGCCCGCTCCGCCCGTGGTCACCGGCCAAGACCCCACACCCCGAGAAGCCGCACGCCGAACCCGACCCGCCCCAGGACGCCCCCCACCTCCCCACACCAAGCCGCACACACCCGCACGCTCCGCCCGTGGCCACCGGTCTGCTGCTGTGGGCGGGCGTCAACGTCGCCGCCGTCGTGCCGGTAGGCCTCGCGTTCTTCCTCGCCCCGCGCCTCGGCCGGATTTCGCGCGGCGGCGCCGGGTGGGCACGGCCGGACTGTTCGCCCTGCTCGTACCGGTCGGTGCGGAGGTCGGGGCAGCGCCCGTGGTGATCGTCACCGGGAGGTTCGGCGCCTCCTACGGCGGCGGCACGCCGGGGAGATCGGCCTGCCGCTCCTGGACGCCCTGACCTGGCAGCAGCAGCGCATGGCGCTGCTGGGCCATGAGTTCGCCCACGGCGTCACGGCCCGGTCGCCGGCACCGCCCGTCGACGCCGGCCCGGTCATGCGGCGCGACCGGCGGATGGACCACCTCATCGACCTCATGCGCAGACGCTCCAGCGCGGGGTGAGTGCGCTGGTCACCGTGGTGTCCCGCACGTAACCGGCGCTGACGGCCTGCGGGCCGCGTACCTCGCCGACCGTCTCGCGGGCCAGGTCGCCTCCCCGCCGCCGGGGACATGCTCGTCACATCGGAGACGGCGGTGCGCGCCGGGGCCGAGCAGCGCGGGGTCGTCCGCGAACCTGCCGGAATCGAAGCGGCCGCGTGTGGACGAGAGCCACCCGGCGACGCGTCTGCGGATCGCCGTGCTGCTCGGCCGGGCCCGAGGCCGAACCCCGGGAGCGGGTCGACGCCGGCGAGGCCGAGCGGATCACGGTGAAACTCGCGGCGGGCTACGAGCGGGGCGCGTACGAGTGGGTCCGCGCCACCCCGTACCGCTGACCGGCCGGTCCCGCTGCGCCGGGTCTCGGGCTCCTCAGCAGGGCTGGCCGTTCCGCTGCCGGTCGGCGCGGGGTCGGGTCCATGAAGGCCTCCCCCGCGCATCACCGCTGCCGCGTGCCGCGGCCGGTCAGGCGGGCCGCAGCAGTTCGTTCAGCCGGGTGGTGTCGATGATGTGGGCGCGGGACGGGAACACCTTGTTCAGCAGCACCTCGTGGACTTCGGTGTCGGAGTCGGCGACGCCGTCCGACAGGACGTAGACGCGATAGTCGCGGTCGGCGGCGTCGATGAGGGTGGAGAGGACGACTCCGCTGGTGCTGATGCCGGAGAGCACCAGAGTGTCGATGCCGCGGTCGCGCAGCCGCCGGTCGAGGTCGGTGGTGGAGATCCCGCCGAAGCGGATCTTGCGGACCACGATGTCGCCCTCCTGCGGGGTGAGCCGCTCGTCGATCCGGGTGGTGGTGTCCTCGTCGTGCATCATCTTGGCCGCCGCGGCCGCGGCGAAGGTCTTGTTGCTCTCCGGGACGGCGGTCCAGTCGTCCTCGGTGAAGGCGACCCGGACGTATCCAATGGTGCCGCCGGCGGCGCGGACGTCGGCGATGGCGCCGTTGACCCGTTCGATCAGCGCGTCGGAGCCGGGGATGTGGGTGACGATCCCGTTCTGGAAGTCCATCGCCAGCAGGGCGGTCCGCTTGGGGTCGATCGCCGGGACGTCGGTGGTGCTCACGCGTTGTTCTCCTTGGACGGTGTTCGTGTTCTCTTGGATGGGGGTGCGGCGGCTCATCAGCCGACGGTCCAGGACCGTCAGCAGCAGGACCACGACACCCGCCGCGACCAGCACGGCGCCGAGGGTGTGCAGGCCGTGGTCGTCGGCCCCGTGGCGGAAGACCACGCTGGTGGCGACGGCCGAGACGATGGTTCCGAGGTACCCGAAGGTCCGGAACAGGCCGGAGGCGGTGCCGATCTGCTCCGGCGACGCCGAGAGGTACAGGGCGGTCTGATTGCCGACCGTGGTGGTGGCGGAGGCGACACCGAAGATCAGTGACACCGACACGATCGCGAGCACCGGGCCGTGCGAGGTGAGCAGCACGATGCCGACGGACCCGGCGAGCATGCTCACCGCCGAGGCGATCAGCGGGCCGCGCACCAGGTTCCGGCTGGCGAGCGGGCGCGAAAGCAGCGCGGAGACCGCGCCCATCGGCAGGAGGAGCAGTCCGGCGTCCTCGGTGGAGATCCCGCGCGCCGCCTCCATCCACTGCGTCATCCCGTACATCACGGTATAGACGCCGAGCAGGGTGAACGCCTGCCGCAGGTACGTCCGGCCGAGGGCGCCGTTGGAGGCGAGCTCGCGAAGGTCGAAGAACGGCCTGGTCGTACGGAGCTCCCACCACACCGTCGGCACGGCGGCCACCACGAACACGGCGAGCGCGTACCAGTCGGCGTGCGGGAGGCTCATCAAGAAGACGATCGATGAGGTCATCGCCGCGGCGAAGCCGACGATCCCGGGCAGGTCGATACGGGCGGCGATCTCGCGGAAGCCGCGCGGCCCGCCCTCGCGTACCGGGTCCCTGGGTACCCAGCGCACGCCCATCGCCATCGCGAGCGCGGTGACCGGGATGTTGATCAGAAAGGCCCAGCGCCAGCCGGCGGCGCCGACCAGCAGACCGCCGATCGGCGGGCCGACGGCCGCCGTGGCCATGCCGGCGATCGCGATGCCGCCGAGCACGCCGCCCGGCGGCGACGTCAGCCCGGCGTCCGTCGCACGGCGCCGGATCAGCACCATCGCCGACGGGAACCCGGCCGAGGTGCCGATGCCGACGAGCACGCGGGCCACGGTCAGCATCGCGAGGTCACGGCCGAGGCCGCCGATGAGGCCGCCGAGCAGCACCAGGAGGATGCCGCTGAGGAAGATCCGGCGTGGGCCGAGCGCCTCCGCCAGCTTGCCCGCCGTGGGCTGCGCGATGGCGCTGGTCAGGTACAGGGAGGTGACCAGCACGGAGGTGCTCCCCACCGAGACGTGCAGGCCGGAGGCGATGGGCACCAGCGCGGTCGCGATGATGGAGCTGTTGATCGGGTTGAGGCTGGCGCCCACGTAGAGCGGCGCGGTGAACGTCCAGGTGAAGGGCTCGACGCCGCGCGCCGGCGAGTCCGCCTCGGTGAGACGGGTGTTCACACTCCGCCGCTCAGGTCCGCCGCGGCAAGACGTTCCAGCAGTTCGATGGCCTTCTCCAGGTCCTCGCGCTCCTCGGGGGCGACGAGCCGGTCGACGGCTCGCGCCAGGAAGGACGCGCGGCCGGCGAGCAGCGAGCCGATGAGCTCGGCGGCGGAGGGATCGGCGCTGATCAGCGTCTTGCGGCGGTCATGCGGGTCGCGCTCGCCGCGGACCAGCTTGGCGGCCTTGAGCACCGCCAGGCTCTGCGCGATGGACTGCGGGCTGACGTGTTCGACCTCGGCGAGACGGGCCGCGGTGATCGGGCCCTTGTCCACGACGCTGCGCAGCACCGAGAGCTGGGTGATGGTCAGCCCGAGGGAGTACATCCCCGACTCGGTACGCAGCCGCCCCCGCAGGCGCTTGATCGCGACGTCGAGACGCTGCGCCGTCGCCGCCGACCACTTTGACCCGAGATTTCCCCCCATGTCGGCCACCGTAGCAGTTAGGCAAGCAACTTTGCCAAGTTACTTGTCGATCTAGGCGGCGCGGGAGCCGAGCGTCTTCCGCACCATCTGCCCCATGTGAACAAGCCGGACCACGAGCCAGCCGGCCAGATAGAGCACGAACGCGGCGATCTCCGCCAGGCAGAGGAACAGGGCCGACTCGAAGAAATGGGAGACGAACAACGTCAGGGAGAACGCGGCCAGGAAGGCGGCGATCGCCAGTGCCGCGTGGGAGAGGAACCGGCGCATCGTGACGGCCATCTCGCCGTAGGCGGCGGACAGGTTCTGGGAGTGGGCCTCCGCGTCGTCCAGGGTGGTGAGGTGACGTCTCCGGTCCGTCTCGAACGCGTCATGCGCCGAACCGTCCCAGAGCACCGTCTTCCTGGCCGACTCGTCCAAATGGGACCTCAGCTCCGCGATGTGCCGCGCGTGTGCGGCGTGCACGCTCGCCGCCGTGTCGTAGTGCCGCGGGTCGACGGCGTTCGCCCAGAGGTGCTCGGTGACCGGCCGGACCAGTGAGAGCCCGCCCAGGGACGCGGCCGTGGAGTTCAGCCTCTCGATTCCGGTGCGCAGCATCGCCATCAGGTCCTGCGGGTCCCCGGCGGTGGGCGGTGACGCAGGACCGTCGAGAGACGGCGTGGACGGTATGGCGGCCGCCGGCGAGGTGTCCGGATCTCTGCCGGTGAAGTAGGAGATGTTCGTGGCCTCCGCCCCGCCATAGCGACCCGTGGTCTCGGCCAGCCTGGTCCGGCTGGACGCCGCATTCCGGACCGCGTCGCCCAGCACCTGCCCGAGCCGGTCGTTGACCGTTGTGAAGAGGCCGGCGGCACCGAGGCTCCGGGGAAAGGGCGGCATCGCCAGGTCGGCGTGGTCCCTCTCAAGATCCCGCAGCGCCTGGGCATGAGGGGCGAGTGCGTCGTCGTGGTACTGCTTGAGACTCGCCGCGGAGACCGCGTATCCCAATTCTCATCCCTTTCTCGGCGACGTGTTCTCGTGGCGGCGGACCGGCGCTCAGGCGGAGCAGGAGCGGCGGATCGCGTCCAGGAGCCAGCGGGGGCCGGTGACCGTCGCGCCCGCGGACTCGCAGCGGGCGCGGAGCTCGCGGTCGGCGGTGACGACGAGGCGACGCTCGTCCGGTGCGCGGGGCGCGGCCAGCTCGGCGATCGTGTCGTCGCCGCTGCCCGGGGCGGCCACGACCTCGACGCCCTCCACCGCGCCCACGCCGCGCGCCTGGCCCTCGACGACCAGCACGATCTTCGGGTAGCAGAGGTCGACGACGGCCCCCGGGACACCGTCGAAGCCGTCGATGGCGGCGATCTCGTCACGCAGCCGCTCGGCCGCGCCCCGGCGGTCGCGCCACCAGCCGTCCGCACGTGAGCCCATGACGTTCGCCACGTCGACCACGAGGACCAGCTGGTACAGCGACCGGCTCAGCAGCCTCCAGGCGTCGGCGAACGCCGGGAACAGCCTCCGGCGCGCGACCTGGTCGGCCGGCACCCATGCCACCGCGGCGCTCTCGAACGACTGCGGGCGCACCTCGGCCCGTACGGGCACGGAGCCGATCACCGTGTCGTAGGACCAGCCGCCGTGGTCCTCGCGGGACAGCCACAGCCCGCGGACGATCGAGGGGTCGAGCGTGCTCTCCTCGGACGCTTCGCGCAGGGCCGCCTCGACCGGGTCCTCATGGCTGTGCCGGGCCCCGCCGAGCAGGCCCCACGTGCCGCCGCCGATCGACAGCCGCGACCGCTTCTGCAGCAGGATGTACGGTTCCGGGTCCATGCAGTACGGCAGCAGCCCCGCCGCCCCGTGGCGCCCCCAGTGCCGATGCCCCGCGTCGCAGTTCGCCCAGCCGTCGCCGTCGCCCATGAGTGGAGCCTAAACCTGATCCCCTCGGGGATGGCGCCGCGTCACCCCGGCGGGAGACTCGCCCTCAGCACGCGGGCGGGGCCCTCCGGGCCCAGGGGCATTGACGCCCGCCCTCCTCCAGGCTACGGTCCGGACTTACAGGAAAGTTTCCTTTTTGTTAGTGCGGCGCCGCGCTCCTCTTTCCCGCCAGACCGGGGAGCACCAAGTGAAACGACCGTTCCTCCGACTCGTCGTCGCGTTCGCCACGACGGCACTCCTCTCCCTCCCCCACCTCGCCCAGGCGGCCGGCACGCCGACCGCGACGTTCTCCAAGGACTCCGGCTGGGGCACCGGCTACCAGGGCAAATACACGATCACCAACGGCGGCTCGACCACGCTGAACGGCTGGAAGGTCGACGTCGACGTGCCCGCCGGCGGGTCGATCGGTTCCGCGTGGGACGCCGTGCTCACCCACAGCGGCGACCACTACACGTTCACCAACGCCTCCTACAACGGCACGCTGGCACCCGGCGCCACGGTGAGCTTCGGGTTCAACGGCGCCCCCGAATCGGCCACGCCGACCAACTGCATGCTGAACGGCTCGCCCTGCGCGGGCGGCGGTGGCGGCGGCGCCGACACCTCCGCGCCGTCCGTCCCCGCCGGCCTGCGGGTGACCGGCACGACCTCCTCCTCGATCACGCTCGCCTGGACCGCCTCCACCGACAACGTCGGCGTCACCGGCTACAAGGTGTACGAGGGGTCTGCGGTCGTCGCGTCCGTGAGCGGCACCGGCGCGACCGTCGACGGGCTGGCCGCGAGTTCCAGCCACACCTACACCGTCACCGCGCTCGACGCCGCCGGCAACGAGTCGGCCAAGAGCGCGGCCGTCACCGGCACGACCCAGGCGAGCGGAGGAGGCGGCACCGGCGGCACGTACCAGAAGATCGGCTACTACCCGCAGTGGGGAATCTACGGCCGCAACTTCTGGATGAAGGACCTGGACACGAACGGCGCGGCGGGCAAGCTGACCGTGCTCAACTACGCGTTCGAGAACATCGATCCGAACAACCTCACCTGCTTCGACACGACCAAGGCGACCACCACCAACCCGGAGGACCCGGACCAGGGCACCGGCGCCGGTGACGCGTACGCCGACTACGGCGCCTCCGTGAGCGCCGACCACAGCGTCGACGGCGTCGCCGACACGTGGGATCAAAAGCTCAAGGGCAACTTCAACCAGATCAAGAAGCTGAAGGCCAAGCACCCGAACCTCAAGGTGCTCGTCTCCCTCGGCGGCTGGACGTATTCGAAGTTCTTCTCCGACGTGGCCAAGACCGACGCGTCGCGCAAGAAGTTCGTCGGCTCCTGCATCGACATGTTCATCAAGGGCAACCTGCCCGTCTCCTCCGACGGCACGGGCGGTGCGGGGACCGGCGCGGGCGTGTTCGACGGGTTCGACATCGACTGGGAGTGGCCGGGGAGCCCCGACGGGCACCCCGGCAACCACTACTCGGCGGACGACAAGGCCAACTTCACCGCGCTGCTCGCCGAGTTCCGCACCGAACTGAACGCGCTGGGCTCCGGCCACCTGCTCACCGCGTTCACCCCCGCCGACCAGGCGAAGATCAACGCGGGCTGGGACCTGTCCGCGATCTTCAACTCCCTCGACTACGCCAACATGCAGGGGTATGACTTCCACGGCTCCGGCAGCGACAACTCCTGGGAGCCGAACCGCACCGGTGACCAGGCCAACCTGTACACCGACCCGAACGACCCGTACCCGACCCACTTCAGCGTCGACTCGGCCGTCAAGCTCTACACCGGCGCCGGCGTGAACCCGCGCAAGATCCTCGTCGGCATCCCGTTCTACGGCCGCGGCTGGCAGCAGGTGGCCGACGGCGGCGCGAACGGCGAATGGCAGCAGGCGAACGGCGCGGCGCCGGGCGACTTCCCGGAGGAGGCCGGTACGCGCGGCTACAAGAACATCGCCGCGAACGTCCCGGGCTGCACCGTCCACCACAACGAACAGTCCGTGGCGACGTACTGCTACACGGGTGCGAACGGTCAGTGGTGGACCTTCGACGACCCGTGGTCCATCGGCAAGAAGACCGACTACATCAAGGCCGGCAACCTCGGCGGCGCGATGATCTGGGAGATGTCGGGTGACACCGGCCCCCTGATGTCCGCCCTGGACAGCGGCCTCAAGTGACGGAACGAGGGGCGGCTCCCGCGGGGGCCGCCCCTCGGCTCAGCTGCCTTCGGCCGCGGCCTTGACGGCGCGCAGGGTGGCGTCGATGTTGCGGGCGTGTTCGCGGCAGCGGGCGGCGATGACCCGCTCGTGCCTGCCGGGGACCTCGGCGATGCGGTCGGTCAGCGGCGATCGCGCCGTGCCGAAGTCCACGGACTCGCACAGCCACGTGCGCTCGTCACGGAGCGGGTGCAGCTGATATCTCCAGACGGCGATGGGCCGTGCCGGATCGCCGTCCGGGTCGTCGGGGTCGGTGACCGCGAAGGCGAACTGGCGCGGAGGAGACCAGGTCAGCACGGTGGACCTCCGGCTCCACCGCATGTCCCCGCGGCGGTTCCCCGAGGTGAAACACGCGCCCGGCGCTCCTTCGGTGAAGGGCGGGTCCCAGCTGCCCCCGGTGTTCTCGGGGGAGAACGTCCCCATCTTCGCCGGATCGGTCACCAGGTCCCAGACGACGACGGGCGGGGCGGCGATCTCGATGTCCCGCTGAACGAGCGGGCGGTCGGTCAGGAGCATCGGCGTCCCCGGCTCACCGCTCGGCCGAGGCCGCGTCCCGGCGCTGCGCGGTCAGCCGCCGGCTGATCACCAGGCGCTGGATCTGGTTGGTCCCCTCGAAGATCTGCAAGACCTTCGCCTCCCGCATGTAGCGTTCGACCGGGTAGCGGTCGGTGTAGCCGACCGCGCCGAGGATCTGCACGGCGTCGGTGGTGACCCGCATCGCGGTGTCGGTACAGAACAGTTTCGCCATCGCCGCCTCCTTGGTGATGTCCTCACCGTCGTCGAGCCGGCGCGCGGCGGAGCGGTAGAGGGAACGTCCCGCCTCGATCGCGGTGGCCATGTCGGCGAGCATGAAGGCGACGGCCTGGAACTCGCCCACGGGACGGCCGAACTGGCGGCGGGTCAGTGAGTAGTCGGTCGCGACGTCCAACGCCGCCTGGGAGAGCCCGATGGCGCACGCCGCGATGCCCAGGCGGCCTCGGTCCAGGGCGGACATGGCGATCGTGAACCCCTTGCCGAGCTCACCGACGAGCCGCGCGCGCGGGACCCTCGCGTCGCTCAGGTGGATCTGCGCGACGGGCGACCCGGTCAGGCCCATCTTCTTCTCGGGGCGGTCCGGAGACAGACCGGGAGTGTCCTTGTCCGCCAGCAGGCAACTGATCCCGCCGGGACCGTCCGCTCCGGTCCGCACGAACAGGTTGTAGAAGTCCGCGTGCCCCGCGTGGGTGATCCACGCCTTGGTGCCGTTGACGACGAAGTGCTCGCCGTCGAGCGCCGCCTTCGTGGTCAGCGACGCCGCGTCGGAGCCGGCACCCGGTTCGGACAGGCAGTAGGAGCCGAGCAGGTCGCCGCCGAGCATGGCCGGCAGCAGCTCCCGGCGCTGCGCGTCGTCACCGTGGGCGGCGACGGGAAAGCACGCGAGGGTGTGCACCGCGACCGTCTCGGCGATCGTGAGCCAGCCGCCGGCCAGGAGTTCGAGCACGCGCAGGTAGTCCTCGAAGCGCCATCCGCTCCCGCCGAACTCGCGTGGATACGGCAGGCCGAGCACGCCGAGGCTGCCCAGGCTGCGGCACAGGTCGCGCGGAAAGCGGCTGTTGGCCTCGTCCTCGTCGGCCCGCGGAGCGATCTCCTTGGCGACCAGCTCTCGCACCAGGGGAAGGAGTTCGCCGGGGACCGCCGGAGTCGTCGACATTTTCGATCTCCCTTGCTCGACGCTGACAGCTCTGTTTTAGTGATGTTGACCTTACGGGTGCCGGATATCCGGTCAGAGCACCTCGACCGGATAACGTAGGCCCACGTCGCGATGCGGGGCCACCCTCGGCGATCATGGTGACCGAGATGGGACAGAAAGAATGCGAGACGGCCTGCGGCCCGGCCTGACGGCGACGATGACGTATACCGTCCCGCCCGAGAGAACAGTCCCGCGCCTGTTGCCCGAATCGGCCGAATTCGCCGCACTGCCGGACGTCCTGGCCACCGGTTATCTCGTCGGAATCGTCGAGTGGGCCTGCATGCGCGCGCTCGCCGGGCAACTCGAAGACGCCGAACGCACGCTCGGCGTCCATGTCGACCTCAGCCACGAGGCGCCCACGCCCCCGGGGGAGGACCTCACGGTGACCGTGGAGCTCGTCTCCGTCGAGGGGCGCCGGCTCACCTTCTCCGTGCAGGCGTCCGATGACGCCGGTGTGATCTGCCGGGGAACGCACAAGCGCGCGGTCATCGACGTGGCGCGGTTCACGGACCGGCTGGCCGCACGTACGGGGGGACGGAGCGATGGTCAGGTGGAGACCGCCGGCCACTGATCCGCCCGCTCAGCCGGCGTCGCGGCGGCCGCGGGTGCCCGCGTCGGCGCGGCCGTACCGATAGGCCTCGGCGGTGTCGAGCGTCACGATGCAGTCCTCCGTGATGTCGGCCAGGCCCGTGAGGAACTTCCGGAGGCGTTCTTCCTGGTCGAAGACGAGGACGGTGACCGGGACGTTGTCGGGGCGGCGCAGGAGACCTCGGCTCGACCGCCGCGATGCCCCGATGTGCCCGTCGATGCCGCGTAACACGGTGACGTCCGCCAGCCCGGCCTCGCGGGCACGGGCGACGATCTCGGTATGCACGGGCCGGCGATCCCGGCGGATGCGTTCACTCACAAGGATCATCAACCGCGCGACCGGAACCGGCTCCACCGGCCTCCGCTCCCGATCGCGTCGCGTCACTCCTCGCCACCCGCCTCGGACGCGGCCACCGCCACGGAGTAGTGCCGGACGACCGTGTCGAAGTGATCCAGGACGGCCTTGGCGTCGTCGTGGACCACCGCCGTCTCATACTCCGGACCGGCGAAACGACGAATCGCGTCCACGGAATTCCAGAAGCTGAGCACCGTCAGCTCGACGCGGCCCGACTCCTCTCGGCACAAGAGGAAAGCGTCCAGGTATCCCGGCACCTCGGCCAGCTCGGAGAGTACGTGACTTTCGAAATGCCGCTGGTAGGCGGCTGCCCCGCCGGCGTTCGCAGAAGCGCTCCAAGTTCTGGCGATCATTGCATCCTCCGATATCGGCGACGCCCGCGGACCACCGCTTCCCGGGTCATCCGATAATACTGCGCAACCGATGATTCAAGGTGAAAATTCAAGCCATTAGATCAACTTAATCGAGCGTTAAGTAGATGTCGGTGGCATGGTAAGCCATCTTAATCAATAGTTGAGGGCAGTCAACATCTCGGTCCGGCAATGCCAGTGAGGTGAAATCACATGGCATGGATGCTTCTCGCGGTACTCGCAGTCCTTGCTCTGCTCGCTCCCTGGATCGGAACGGACAGCCGCGACGGACACGACTGGTCCGCGCATCACCTCTGGCCCTATCCCGGCGGTGACGACCCGGCCGGCGACCGCTGGACCGAACATACGCCTGCTCGTCCCAGGGGCGCCGTGTGACCGACCGGCGAGCCTGAAGAGCCCGCGCGGTCTGTCCGCGCGGGCTCTGAGGATCGGACGCGTCAACGGCCGCCGTCAGTCCGGGTGACCGAAATTCCCGGCCGGGTCATTTCGTGGCCCGCCGTTGTCCCGCCGGTCCAGGGCGACCTGCAGGGCGTCGGCGGCTTTGGCCCGCACTTCATCGGCTTCGTCGTGACCCGTCATCAGGCCGGTCCGCTCGGACGGCTCGGGCAGGCCGTCCCGCGCTCTCTCGTTCTCCTCGTTCATCGAGTCATTCATCGAGATCCCGACCCGGTCAGTACCGGTAGTGGTCCGCCTTGTAGGGACCGTCGACGTCGACGCCGATGTAGGCGGCCTGCTCCTTGGTGAGCGTGGTCAGCCTGACGCCGAGCGCGTCCAGGTGCAGGCGGGCCACCTTCTCGTCCAGGTGCTTGGGCAGCGTGTAGACCCCGACCGGGTACTGCTCGGTGTGGTTGAACAGCTCGATCTGGGCGATCACCTGGTTGGTGAAGGAGTTCGACATCACGAACGACGGGTGGCCGGTGGCGCACCCCAGGTTCACCAGCCGGCCCTCGGCCAGCACGATGATGTTGTGGCCGTCCTCGAAGGTCCAGGTGTGGACCTGCGGCTTGACCTCCTCCT